>CAIQSY010000091.1 GCA_903874585.1 uncultured Chlorobiaceae bacterium
ATAATACGCTCAATGCCCATCGCCTTCATCTGGAGTGCCAGCTCATAATCCTGAACTGCGGAACTCTCCGTCCAGCCTTTGATTTTTGGAATGCCATTTTCAGCATCAATGCCCACCACAATTTTTGATGGACGATAGAGCTTCATCAGCTCCTCAATCAACTGTGGATTGGTTACCGCTGCAGAGCCAATAACAACGCGGCTGACACCAATATCGAGATATTTTTTTACCGCATCGACTGACCGAATGCCACCACCAACCTGCACTGGAATATCGATGGTTGCAACAATCTCCTTAATTTTTTCAAAATTGACCGTCTCGCCGGTAAGGGCAGCATCGAGGTCAACAATGTGGAGCATTTTTGCATTCTGCTTGCGCCAGATAATGGCCATGTCGGCAGGATTGTCGAGGTAAATTTTTTTCTGGCTGAAATCACCGCGCGTCAACCGGACGCACTTACCCTCTTTAATATCAATAGCAGGAATAATCAACATGGTATATCACAAAAAAACAGGTTTTAACATCCAGCAAAATTTTTGAGCACCTGCAAACCTGCATCTGAACTCTTTTCCGGATGAAACTGAACGGCAAAAATACCATTTTTTTCAATGGCAGAACAAAAATTTTTTCCCGTAAAATGTGTGGTGGTTGCAACATCTGCCGCCGCTTCAGGCTCGCAATAAAATGAGTGAACAAAGTAGAAAAAAGAGTGGTCGGGAATACCTTTAAAAAGCAAGCTCTCTTTTTGCTGATCAACAGAGTTCCAGCCAATCTGCGGAATTTTATCAACGTCGCTGACAAAATGGCGCACCTTGCCCGGAATCAGATCCATACCTGTCCATTCGCCCATCTCTTCACTGTCGGTCAAGAGCAACTGCATACCGAGGCATATACCGAGAAGTTGTCCACCTTTATCAACATGCTCAAGAATAGCCTCAGTAAAACCGGAGGCGTTCAGCGACTCAATTGCCTTACCGAAAGCACCAACACCAGGAAGAATAACTTTGCGACAACCCTTGAGTTTTGCGGGATCGCTGCTGACCTGAACCTTGAAGCCAAGGTACTCAAACGCCTTGTGCACAGAACGCAGATTACCTGCGCCGTAATCGGCAATAAAAATCATGAAACAAACATTATTGAGTGTAAAAAAAAGTTTTGATGAGTATTCAGAATGGTGAAAACCTTGTAAATACTCTCATTTTTATATTGCTTATTAATTGCTTATTATGAAATGTTTACGCCTTACCGTACAATCCAGCAAGTCTCCATTATCACATACGAAATCGAAGAACCAATGTATCAAATTGTTTCCGCACAATTTTTAGCTGAAAATATCAAAAAAATTGAAATTGAGGCTCCTCGTATTGCCAAAAAGAGAAAAGCTGGTCAGTTTGTGATGATCAGAGTTGGTGAAACAGGCGAACGTATTCCACTTACCATTGCCGGTTCTGATCCTGAAAAGGGCACTATTACTATTATTGTTCAGGGTATGGGAAAATCCACTAGAGAGCTGAATCGTAAAGAGGCTGGTGACACCATCCATGATATTGTTGGACCTCTTGGGACGCCATCGCATATCGAAAATTTTGGCACGGCGGTCAGCATCGGTGGTGGAGTCGGTACGGCAATTGCTTACCCGACGGCTGTTGCGCTGAAGGAGGCAGGCAATAACGTGATTACCATTAACGGTGCCCGTTCTAAAGACCTGGTTATTCTTGAAAAAGAGATGGCAGCGGTTAGTGATGAAGCCTACATTACCACCGACGATGGGTCATATGGTTTCCACGGCTTTGTAACGCAGAAACTGCAGGAGCTGATTGATTCTGGTAAAAAGATTGATTTGGTGCTTGCCATTGGTCCTATCCCCATGATGAGAGCTGTTGCTGAAGTAACACGCCCGTACAACATTAAAACGGTGGTGAGTCTTAACCCGATTATGGTTGATGGTACCGGCATGTGCGGTGGCTGCCGCGTTACGGTGAACAACGAAACCAAATTTGCCTGCGTTGATGGTCCGGAATTTGATGCTCATCAGGTGGACTTTAAAAATCTGATGGATCGCAACAAGCTCTATTTGCCGGAAGAGAAACACTCGACTGACGCATTTGCGCACAAATGCCATATGCACAAGCAGGCATAAATAATCGTTGACGTTATCATCTCATTATCAGGGGTTTTCTATCCCCTTGGTTCATTTACAGAGACTGCCTTTTTCGGATAAACCAACTCTCTTTTTTTACGAAAAATTACTATGGACGCACAACATATCACGACCAAAGAACGCCTTGCTATTCCCCGCCAGGAGATGCCTGCCCAGTTACCAGAGGTACGTATCCATAATTTTAATGAAGTGCATCTCGGATACACTCCAGAACTGGCACGCCAAGAGGCGTTGCGGTGTATTCAGTGCAAAGACCCTGTCTGCATCAAAGGATGCCCTGTCAATATCAAGATAGACCAGTTCATCAAGCTGATTGCCGAAGGCAATTTTCTTGGCGCGGCAAAAAAAATCAAGGAGGATAACGTACTGCCTGCTATCTGTGGCAGGGTTTGCCCGCAGGAAGATCAGTGCGAAAAAATGTGCATTCTCACCAAAAAACATGAATCGGTTGCTATCGGCAATCTGGAGCGATTTGCGGCCGATTATGAGCGTGAGACCGGAAATGTGGAACTGCCTTCCGTAAAGTCGTCAACAGCCAAAAAAGTTGCGGTTATCGGCAGTGGACCTGCGGGACTGAGTTGCGCAAACGATCTGATTCAATTGGGCCATGCTGTCACAGTGTTTGAGGCACTGCATGAACTTGGTGGTGTTCTTGTTTATGGCATTCCAGAATTCCGCCTTCCCAAAGAGATTGTAAAAGCTGAAATTGAGGGGCTGAAACAACTTGGTGTTGTGTTTGTTACCAATGCAGTGGCCGGTCGCTCAATTACCGTTGATGAACTCCTGAAAGAAGAGCATTTTGATGCTGTCTTTATTGGTGTTGGTGCCGGTTTGCCGTGGTTTATGGGTATTCTTGGAGAGAATTTACTCGGAGTTTATTCCGCCAATGAATTCCTCACCAGGGTGAACTTGATGAAATCATATCAATTTCCCGAAAATGATACGCCTGTATTTAATTGCAAGGGCAAAAACGTTGCTGTGTTCGGTGGTGGCAATACCGCCATGGACGCCGTTCGCACAGCAAAAAGATTGGGTGCAGAACATGCCTATATTGTTTACCGCCGCTCGAAAGCTGAAATGCCAGCACGCCTTGAGGAGCTTCATCATGCAGAAAAAGAGGGTATTGAATTTATGCTGCTGATGAACCCTGTGGAGTTTATTGGTAATGATCAGCAATGGCTTACCGGAGTCAAGTGCCTCAAAATGGAACTTGGAGAGCCGGATGATTCGGGACGTCGCCGTCCAGTGCCAATTAAGGATTCGGAGTTCATTCTTCCGATTGATATGGCAGTCATCTCAATCGGTAACGGATCAAATCCACTTATCAAGCAGACAACGCCTGATATTGAGGTCAGCAAGCGCGACACGATTGTGGTTGATATGAACACCATGGCGACATCAAAAGAGAATGTCTATGCCGGTGGTGATATTGTGACCGGTGGTGCAACCGTCATTCTCGCCATGGGCGCAGGGCGTACAGCCGCGGCGGCTATTCACGAAAAGCTGATGGGTGTTTCCGCGAAGTAGGGTTTATTCCCTAAGGCGTCAATACCCCGCCTCTTGAGGCGTAAAGTATGATAGAGTTCTCTTCAAAATACCCCGCTGCTTGCGGCGGGTTTTTTTATTCCCATATCATCTGACAAATAAGTGGCAATAAAAAAGGGAGATGAAAGTCTCCCCTTTTTTATTGCTCTTACTTTTTTTCAAATCGGAAAGTCTCGAGAAAGCTGGTATCGAACTCTCCACTTTGGAATACAGGGGAGTGCATCACCTGCTTATGGAATGGAATCGTGGTTTTTACACCTACAACAATAAATTCATCAAGCGCACGCGACATTCTTGCAATGGCTTCATCTCTTGTATGTGCTGTTACAATCAGTTTCGCAATCATTGAGTCGTAGTTTGAGGGTACGACGTAGCTTGCATACGCGTGTGAATCTACCCTGACACCATGCCCACCTGGCGTATGGAATACTTGCAGTTTACCAGGTGAAGGTCGGAACATATGTTCAGGATCCTCAGCATTAATACGGCACTCAATAGCGTGACCTTTTGGTGTAAAGGTACGGCTTGCAATTGATTCCCCAGCAGCAATGAGAATCTGCTCCTTGACAATATCGACATCGTAACGCTCTTCGGTAACTGGGTGCTCAACCTGGATTCGTGTATTCATCTCCATGAAATAGAAATCCTTGTGCTTGTCGAGCAAGAATTCAATAGTTCCAGCACCTTCGTAGTTTATCGCACGTGCGGCCGCCACGGCAGCATCACCCATTGTCTTTCTTAAAGTATCATCTACAGCAGGTGATGGTGTCTCTTCAATGAGTTTTTGATGGCGTCTCTGTACCGTACAATCGCGTTCACCCAGATGTACGGTATTTCCATGTTGATCGGAGAGAATTTGAATCTCAACATGACGCGGATTTTCAAGATATTTTTCAATATATACGCCGCTGTTACCAAACGCCTGTTCTGCTTCACTGCGGGCAGTGTTGAGGGCTTTTTCAAGTTGACTATCCTCAGTCACAACGCGCATACCTTTACCACCGCCACCTGCCGTTGGTTTGATAATAATCGGATAACCAGTTTTTTTTGCTGTTTCCAGCGCTTGTTTCAAGTCGGTAACCAATCCGGGACTTCCGGGTACAACGGGCACACCTGCAGCAATCATTGTAACTTTCGCAGTGTTTTTATCGCCCATCGAGTTGATCATTTTTGCTGTTGGACCGATGAACTTGATGTTTGCTGAATCGCACACTTCAGCAAAATCAGCGTTTTCAGCAAGAAAGCCATATCCCGGATGAATAGCATCCGCATTGGTGACCTCTGCTGCAGCGATGATACGAGGGATGTTGAGATAACTCTCTCGTGACAAAGCAGGTCCAATGCAGACCGCTTCATCAGCGTATTTAACATGGATGGAATCCGCATCAACAGTCGAATAGACTGCTACTGTGCTGATTCCCATCTCGCGGCAGGTTTGCATAATACGCAAAGCAATTTCGCCACGATTCGCAACAAGTATTTTTTTGAACAAAGCGTTATGGAATGAATGATTATGGTTTAATACGGAACAGTGGTTGATCATATTCAATAGCCTGTCCGTTTTCAACAAGAATTTCAACAATCGTGCCTGAAACTTCAGCTTCAATTTCGTTCATCAGTTTCATGGCTTCGATAATACAGAGCACATCACCTTTTTTTATGACATCGTTAACTGCTACAAATGGAGGAGAATCTGGTGACGATGACTGATAGAAGGTGCCCACAATTGGTGAGCGTGATTCAACAAGATCGGCCGCTGGTTCGCTTTTTGCTGGTTGTGGAGTTGCAGCCATTACAGGGGCAGCCCCTTGCTGTACAGCGGATAATACAGGTACAGCCTGGTATTGTTGTGCAGGCATGACCTGAGTTGTGACGTTTGAGGTTGAGCGTCTCAGGATGATTTTAAAATTCCCCTCCTCAATAATTGTTTCCTGAAGGTCTGAGCCATTGATAATCTCAATAAGCTGCTTGATTTCATTAAGGTTCATAATAATGTCACTTAAGTTATAACTACCTATTTGGGTTAACCTGTCGATTAATACAATTTTTACTTTTTTACTCTTTCTATGTACTCGCCTGTCCGAGTATCAACACGAATAACACTCTCCGTTTGGATGAACATCGGAACATTGACCTCAGCTCCAGTTTCAACAATAGCTGGTTTGGTACCACTTGTTGCGCGATCATCTTTTGAGGCAGGGCTGGTTTCCGTAACTTCAAGTTCAACGAAAATTGGCATTTCAACTTCAAGAATTGAGCCATCATCAGAGAAAACAATAGTGACGACAATGCCATCTTTGAGAAAGCGAGCGGCTGAACCGATAGCAACCTCAGTCACGTGAATCTGGTCGAATGTTTCGTTATCCATCATCACAAAATCACTGCTGTCACGGTACAGGTATTGATATTGTTTACGTTCGGTAACAATCAGGTCAACAGATTCGGACGCGCTGAAACGATACTCAACATTTCTTCCAGTTTTCAGGTTTCTCATATTTGCCTGATAAAATGCACGCAGATTGCCGGGAGTACGGTGTGTCAGGCTTTCGATACTGTGTGGTTCTCCTTTAAAACGGATAATTGAGCCTTTTGAAACGTTACTGATTGAAGTCATAAGCGAGATTAAAAAATATCTTGTACAAGTCAGGAATTGTATGAATAATTAAGCTTAAATATAATACAGTATAGGGCGAATACCAATTACAGGGTATGCAATCATGGATAATGGTTTAAAAAGCGATTGGATGTTTGTACTGTACTGTTTAAATTCGGTCAAACAACTATGCTTTGTAAGCAAAAGTTAATTTACATCAATTAATAACCAGCATTTCCTATGACAAAAGCTGAATTAGTAGAAAAAATGGCTGAGCAGGCTCAACTTACCAAAGTTGACGCTGAACGTGCTCTGGTGGCCTTTCTTAATGTTGCGACAGCATCGTTGAAAGAGGGAAATGATGTTACTTTAGTGGGCTTTGGAACCTTCAGTGTTGGTGATCGTGCTGAACGTCAAGGCAGAAATCCAAAAAGTGGTGAAGTTATTACTATTGCTGCTAAAAAAGTTGTTAAGTTTAAACCGGGTAAAGCGTTACAGACAGAGATTGCTGGTTGATTGTGATGTTTTATCGCACAGTCATTCTTGTAAAGCCCATCAAAAGCTTCAGCCTGATGGGCTTTTTATCATGTTATTTAATTGAGCTGCATTATGGCGACAAAGGTTGTTCTTGATTTTGAAAAACCACTCTTCGAGCTTGAAGCCAAACTTGAAGAGATGCGACAGTGTCTCCGTAGCACTGCGCGTGAGCAGACCAAGGCTGAAACGGATGTGCTCAATCATGAAATTGAGGCGTTTGAGCTCAAAGTCGATGCGCTTCGTCGATCGATTTATAGAAATCTTACTCGCTGGCAGAGGGTTCAACTTGCCCGTCATCCCGAGCGTCCCTATACGCTTGATTATATTTACATGATCGCGAAAGATTTTGTTGAGCTTGCTGGCGACAGGCATTTCAGTGATGATAAGGCTATTGTTGGTGGTTTTGCGCGTCTTGAAGAGAGTTCTTCAGGGTTTTCACAACCAGTTATGATTATCGGTCATCAGAAAGGTCGTGATACCAAATCCAATCTCTACAGAAATTTTGGTATGGCGCAGCCTGAAGGGTATCGCAAGGCGCTCCGTTTGATGCAACTGGCTGAGAAATTTCGAAAACCGGTCATAACGCTGATTGATACGCCTGGAGCATTTCCTGGTATCGAAGCGGAAGAGCGCGGACAGGCTGAGGCGATTGCTCGGAATCTTTTTGAGATGGCAAAGCTGACGGTTCCGGTTATCTGTGTTATTATCGGTGAAGGAGCAAGTGGTGGAGCAATTGGCATCGGTGTGGGCAATCGAATTATCATGGCGGAAAATAGCTGGTATTCAGTGATTTCGCCAGAGAGCTGCTCCTCTATTCTGTGGAGAAGTTGGAATTATAAAGAGCAGGCTGCTGAAGCGCTGAAGCTTACCGCAGAGGATCTTCTCGAGCAGGGCATTATTGATCGTATTATTCCTGAGCCTGTCGGTGGAGCACATACCAACCCTGACGTCATGGCGAGTACCTTGAAAAGCATCCTTATTGAGGAGTTGCAAATGCTTCTACCCAAGAATTCTGTAGAGCTTGTTCATGACCGGATTGCAAAGTTTTCAGCGATGGGAGTCTGGAACGACGAGGTATAGAAACAGAGAAAGCCAGCAATAACGTTGTTGGCTTTCTCTGTTTCATATGTAATCTGCTTCTTTCTACTTGATTTCGTAGGAGTTGTCTCCCTTCAGCAACTGTTCGAGAGAGCCGCATCCATTCACTTGCGCATCCTTGATTTGATCAGTCAAGGCATCTTCGTAGGTTATCCGATCTTCAGCATAGAAAACACCGAAAGGCCTTGGAAGAGAGTCATCATCCGCAAATCGTGCAAGGATGCTTGCCTTGTTAATGTCCGCTTCGTCATGAATCCAGAGATCACTTTTTGAAAGACCCTCTTTATCGAGATCGACAACAATCGGCTTGAATCCATCAAGAATAATTCCCTTGTTTTTATCTTTTCCAAAAACAAGAGGCATTCCTTGTTCCACGTAAATCGTGTTATTGGCTTTATTGTCAGGGGTTGCAAATAACTCAAATGCGGAGTTGTTAAAAATAGGACAGTTCTGATAAATCTCTACCAGTGAGGTGCCCTTGTGCAAGGCCGCCCGCTTTAACATGGCACGCAGGAATTTACCGTCGCGGTCAAAAGCTCGAGCAAAGAAAGAGCCACCTGAACCAATCGTCAGTGCTGCCGTATTGAACGGCTGATCAATGACGCCAGAGGGAGAGGTAACTGTCCGCAATCCGATTTTTGAGGTTGGGGAATACTGCCCCTTCGTCAGACCATAAATTTCATTATTGAAAAGGATAATGTTCAGGTCTGGATTTCTTCTCAGGGTATGAATGAAATGATTTCCGCCGATTGAGAGAGCGTCACCATCACCAGTTCCAACCCATACGCTCAGCTCCGGGCGTGCAACTTTCAGACCGGTCGCCATCGGCAGTGCTCTGCCATGAATACCGTGAACACCATACGTTCCTAGATAATAGGGGAGTCGTGATGAGCACCCTATTCCCGAAATACAGGCAATATTTTCAGGTGCAACGCCCAGTTCTGGTAAAACGTTTTTCAGCTGCTGAAGCACTGCGTGATCACCGCACCCAGGACACCATTTTGCTTCCTGATTTGACGCAAAATCCTTAGCAGAGAGAATCGGCATGGCCGTCATTGTTGTGTCGTTATCGCTCATTATTAAAGCTCCTTTATAAGATCGGTGATTTTATTCAGTATCTCCGTTTCATTGAACGGCAATCCCTGTACTTTGCTGAATCCTTCCGGTGCAATCAGGAATGTATCGCGTATGATATGGATAAGCTGCCCGTTATTGAGTTCGGGAATAAGTATTTGCTTGTAATTGCCAAAAATCTCAAGAAGATTTTTAGGGAATGGATTGATATAGCGTAAGTGTGCATGTGCTACACTGTATCCCTGTTCAAGTGCAGTCTCAACAGCAGTTTTAATAGCTCCGTAAGAGGAACCCCATCCAAGAACAAGCAAATCACCGTTAAGTGTTCCATTGTCAATACTTTGAAGTGGAATACTATCAGCGATCCTTGCGATTTTTTCCGCACGCAGTTTCGTCATCAGTTCGTGATTTTCGGGATCGTGGGATACGTTGCCGGTTTCATTCTGCTTTTCAAGTCCACCGATGCGGTGTTCCAAGCCTTTGGTTCCAGGAATTGCCCACGAACGAACTTGGCGATCATCTCGTTTGTATGGCAGATATGGAGCATCTTCCGGTTTTCTTTCTGGTTGAAAACGTGGTTTGATGTCGGCAAGATTATCTGGACTTTCAACCTTCCATGGTTCCGAGCTGAGTGCAAGATAACCGTCTGTCAGGCAGATGACCGGTGTCATGTGTTCCACAGCAATTCTTGCTGCTTCATACGTTGCGTAGAAGCAGTCAACAGGAGAGGAGGCTGCAACAACGGGGAGGGGAGCCTCTCCATGTCGACCATACATAGCCATGAACAGGTCTGATTGTTCCGGTTTAGTGGGAAGACCTGTTGACGGACCGCCTCGCTGAACATTGATGACGACCAGTGGCAACTCAAGGATTACTGCAAGCCCAAGCGCTTCAGTTTTCAGTGCGAGACCAGGACCGGAGGTATTCGTGGCAGCAAGCGCGCCACCGTAAGCGGCACCGATGCTGCTCACGATGCCTGCGATCTCATCTTCAGCCTGAAAGGTTTTAACTCCATACTTTTTCTTTTTGGCCAAAGTCTGCAGGATCTCAGTTGCTGGCGTGATAGGATATGATCCAAGGAAAAGTTCAAGGTTAGCTTTTTTGGATGCTGCGGTCAGCGCAATAGCACATGCTTCGTTTCCGGTGACCCGGCGGTAGATACCGTGTTGTTTTTGCGGTGCAATATCAAACCGACCAAGATTAGCAAAGAGTTCTGTTTCATCGCCAAAGTAATAACCAGCTTTTACCGCAATGATGTTTGCCTCAGCCATCTGGGCATTTTTCTGGAATTTAGCCCGCAGGGTATCAAACGTTCCTTCCAGCGGAAGAGAGTAGAGCCAGTACAGCAAGCCCAAAACAAACATATTCTTACAACGGTCAATCTCTTTGTTCGTAAGACCGCTCTCTTTCAATGCCTCCCGAGTAAGTTGCAGAACTGGTACAGGAAACAGGATATAGTTGTCCAGAGAGCCATCTTCCAGTGGATTCGCACCTTCATGATAGCCTGCAAGCTTCAAATTTTTCTCATCGAAGCCCTCAGTGCCAGCAATAATGATGCCACCACGGTGCAAGTCTTTCAGATTTGCTTTCAGTGCCGCCGAATTCATGGCGACCATAACATCAAATCGTGCACCGGGCGTATAGACGGGTTTGCTGCTGAATTGGAGCTGAAATCCTGAAACACCGGCAATAGTGCCAGCAGGAGCCCTTATTTCCGAAGGGAAATTTGGAAATGTATTCAATTCCGTTCCGTAAACCGCTACAGTGTTGGCGAACTGGGTTCCGGTCAATTGCATACCATCTCCCGAGTCTCCTGCAAAAAGCACGGACACGCTGGTTTTTGGTGTTACATTGACTTGTCTGGTTGATTTTTTTTCAGTCATTGTCCCTGTTAATTACTTTTCAAAGTTGGTGAACAGCAAGAAAACCCCTGCATCAATGCACATCGAAGGATCGAAGATTCATTGAAGTGTATTGTCTGGTGAAATGTATGCTGGGTGAGTAAAGTAGAAGGCAAAAAATTAGCACTCTGCCTTCTGCAATAGGAGCAATTTAAGAAGAAAAGGGGATTAAAACAAGTTTATCGTTGTTTTAAAGTCTATGGATCAATTTTTCTACGTTTTGCTTTAATATTTTGTTACGAGGTCTTTAGAAGCCCTTCATTGAGTACTTTTTTCGATGGCTATATTGTTTTTTTTGAGGTACTCCTGCCACTCTTTCTCTTCACGCGTTGGGCAATCGGGGGAGAGATCGCAAAAATCACAGCGCTGAATACCGTACATCTGCTCCATCCAGCAGTCATTATTGCTTTTTGATACTTCATTGACGTGATTGGGATTCTCCATCATAATTTTGGTGGCAATATCCATCAGCTCACGAATATCCTTTCTTTTTTGTTCGCTTTCAACTCCCCAACTCATAGCATCACTCCTCTTGTTGTTTGCCAGAAAAAAATAGACGGATTTATGCCTTTTAAAGGTAATCCGTGACACGCCTCTGAAAATATAAGTTATTTATGAGCATCTCAACAAATGTGTTCTCTGTAGCCAGCTCTCTTTTTTATGGATGTATTTTTATTATTAAAGCTCAAGATGAGCTGTAAAATCTGGTGGTAAAATTAAGTTGGCAACACGCCTCAAAAAAGAGTAACTTTGCGCCCATGAAAGGCATTTACATTGTGCATCAAATGGTGCATGAAAAAAATGTATTGTCAGGTACTATAATAAGATGATAAGTTTTATGCAATCCCGAGAAATTAGGCAATCGTTTTTAGATTTTTTTGCTCAAAAAGGTCATACCGTTGTTCGTTCAGCTCCTGTTATTCCTGCCGATGATCCTACCCTGCTTTTTACCAATGCGGGCATGAACCAGTTTAAAGATGTGTTTCTGGCGAAAGGCACCAGACCCTATGTGCGTGCGGTCGATACCCAGAAATGTATTCGAGCATCGGGCAAGCATAACGATCTGGAGGATGTTGGGCGCGACACCTATCATCACACTTTTTTTGAGATGCTTGGTAACTGGTCGTTTGGTGATTATTACAAGCACGAGGCTATTACGTGGGCATGGGAGCTGATGACTGAGGTTTGGAAGTTGCCGAAAGAGCGCCTTTATGCGACGGTGTATCAGGATGATGACGAGAGTTTTCAGATTTGGAACGGTCAGACGGATATGCATCCCGATCATATTCTGCGCTTTGGCGATAAAGATAATTTCTGGGAAATGGGTGAAACCGGACCTTGTGGTCCTTGTTCTGAAATTCATATCGATTTGACGCCTGATGGTTCAGGGCGCGATTTGGTGAATGTTGGTGATTATCGGGTTATCGAGCTGTGGAATCTGGTGTTCATTCAGTACAACCGCCAGAGTAATGGCAGCCTTGAGCCACTCCCAATGAAACATGTTGATACCGGCATGGGCTTTGAGCGTGTTGCCGCGGTGTTGCAGGGGAAGGGTTCGAATTACGATAGCGATGTTTTTCAGCCGCTGTTCGAGCGCATTACCGAAATTACCGGCGTCCGCTATGGCGCGTCGATGGATGATCCGCGCGATATTGCTATGCGCGTTCTTGCCGATCATGCCCGTACGTTGACCTTTGCGCTCTCCGATGGCGCCATGCCTTCAAACGAGGGGCGTGGTTACGTGCTTCGCCGCATTCTTCGCCGAGCCTTGCGATACTCAAAAAATCTTGGCTACAACGAGCCGATTCTCCACCAGCTTGTTGGTACCCTTGCGGCGTCGATGGGCGATGTTTTTCCTGAGCTGGTTAAACAGCAGGAGACGGTGAAGAATATTATCAAAGCTGAAGAGGAGAGTTTTATTGTCACGCTTGATCGTGGTATGGAGATTTTCAGCGATGTTGTTGATAACGTTCGTGCGGCAAAAGGTGTGATTATCGATGGGCAGGATGCCTTTAAACTTTATGATACTTATGGTTTCCCGTTTGATTTGACGACGCTGATGGCGAGTGAAGTTGGTTTGCAGGTTGATAGCGAAGGGTTTGAGCGCTGTATGCTGGAGCAGAAGACTCGCGCAAGAACTGACCGCAAGGAGAAGCAGCAAGTTGATGATGATGGCGCCGACTGGCGCTGGTTCAGTAATGTTCATGCCTCAGCATTTGCTGGTTACGACCAGCTTGAGCTACCGGCTGTAATTACCGGTATCAAACATGCCAAGGATAAACTTCTTGTTGTGCTTGATCAAACGCCATTCTATGCTGAAAGCGGCGGTCAGACTGGTGATCGTGGTTGGCTTGCCAATGCGCGTTACCGTTTTGTGGTTACCGATACCGTCAAAGATGGCGATGCAATTCTTCATGTTATTTCAGAAGCCTTCGACAAGATTCTCAATACTGTCGTTATTCTCGATGATCTTTCGCTGAACGAGCATGAGCTGTCAGTGGAAGCTTCTGTCGATCGCTGTGTGCGTCAGGATGCCGAGCGCAATCACACCGCCACGCATCTCATGCACGCGTCGCTCCGCAGGATTCTGGGGCAACATGTACAGCAGAAAGGCTCATTCGTGAGCGCCGAAAGGCTCCGTTTTGATTTCAGCCATTTTTCAAAGCTCTCAGATGCAGAAATTGAAGCGGTTGAAGCCGAAGTGAATGCGCAGATACGGCAAGCCGAAAAAGTTGTGAAATATGCCGACGTTCCTTACGATGAGGCAATTGCTAAAGGTGCACTCGCCTTTTTTGGGGACAAGTATGCTGATCGTGTTCGTATGGTGGAGGTCCCGGGCATTTCAGTTGAACTGTGTGGTGGTACGCATGTTGATAATATTGGCAGCATTGGACTCTTTAAAATTGTGAGCGAATCATCCGTTGCCTCTGGGGTGCGCCGTATTGAGGCGGTGACCGGCAGTGCTGCTGAAAAGCTGTTATGGAACGAGTATCGTGAGCTTCAGCAGGTACGCCATCTGCTGAAAGCCAAAGGTGATGAAGCTGTGTCGGAGAGAGTCGCTGAGTTGATAGAGGCTAAAAAAGAGCTGGAGAAGCAGCTTCATGAGGGTAAGATTACCTCTCTTCTCAACAGGTTGACCGTTGAACTTCACGCATCTCCTGAAATTAATGGCTGCCATGTTATGACGAAGATTGTTGACGGGGTTGATGCCGACACCTTACGTCAGGCAGCACTTGGTTTGCGTTATACATTGCCTTACGCAGCAGGGTTGCTGTGCAGTGTTGACGATGGCAAAGTGTCGCTGGTAAGTTTTGCTTCCGATAAAGCGGTTAAAGAGCTTCGTGTTGATGCCGGTAAACTCATCCGCGAAGCCGCAAAGTGCGTGCAGGGCGGTGGTGGCGGCAAGCCTGAATTTGCAACGGCGGGTGGCAAGAATATCGACGGAATCACCAAAGCGCTTGAAGCCTATGCAGCATTACTCAACACGTTGCTTGTTTGCAGGGATGAATGAACAATAAATGATTAGTTATGCTGGTTCTTGACTGCTTTTTCGGGCGATGTTCAAAGCCCTCATGTGACGGTTGTGCCTTGGGGCTTGTTCGTTCACTGCGCCTCGCACTCAAGTCACGCGCGATGCAGAGGAAAGAAGAGTCCTGTGTCGCTTCGGTCGGTTCATGGGAGCCACCTGAGACGGGGACGCTGCACCCTAAGCCAACGCTACACAAACCGGATATAGCGAAAAAACGGAAGCGGCTGCTCGCTCCGAGGGAGGAGATTGCTTGGTATCCTGTCATTAAGCCGGAGTTGTGCAACGGTTGTGGCGACTGCAAGGTTCTCTGCAAACCCGGTGTTTTCGAGTTGGGCGAGCCAGATCCTGCGGGTATCCACCGTCCGAAACTGATTGTTGCGCATCCATACAAGTGTCTCGTGCTTTGTAACAGATGCGTTCCTATTTGTACATCAGGCGCAATTATCTTGCCAAATCCTGCAGATTTTGAGAAGTTTGTCGAGTATGTTGATATCGAAGAATCGTGAGCTCAAATTTTTATGGGAGTAGCTTCCCGACATTTTATAAACAGGGGAGATACCGTTATCATGAGTTCAGCAAGTTCATCATCATCCAATAAGAAAAAGCGACAGTTGCTTCTACCGCGCGAAGAGATAGCATGGTTTCCCGAAATTGATGCTTCACTTTGTCACGGCTGTATGGAGTGCGAAACATTCTGTAAGCCTGGTGTTTTTGCACTTGGCGAACCCGAAGGAGTCAAGCGGGCAAAAATGATTGTTGCCAATCCTTACAATTGCATTGTGCTCTGCACACGCTGTATTCCCGTCTGTAATGCTGGAGCCATTACGCTGCCCGACCCGGCAGCTTTTACGCAGTTTGTGGAGTATGTTGATTAAAGAGCAGATTATCGCGATCCCTGAATCCCATCAGATAGAGGATAGCGTCAAGCCCAAGCGTTGATATAGCCTGCTTTGCACACTCCCGTACAATCGGTTTCGCCCTGAAGGCAATGCCAAGCCCTGCTTTTCCAAGCATAGGGAGGTCATTTGCGCCATCCCCAACCGCAATCGTTTGCTCCAGCCGGATGTTCTCTTTTTTTGCGATAAGTTCCAGCAGATCCGCTTTTCGTTTACCATCAACAACCTGACCAAGCACTTTACCGGTTAGCTGATGATTATCAATTTCAAGCGTGTTGGCATAGACGTAATCAATATTCAACTTTTTCTGGAGATAGTGGCCAAAGTAGGTAAAGCCACCAGAGAGAATAGCTGTTTTAAAGCCAAGATGATGCAGGTTATGAAAGAGCATTTCAGCGCCTTCGGTGAGTTGCAATCGTCCAGCAATTTTTTCCATCACCTGTTCATCAAGCCCTTTCAGCAGCGATACCCGACGTTGCAAGCTGCCAGTAAAATCAAGTTCTCCACGCATTGCTTGCTCAGTAATGCTGGCAACCTCAGCGCCAACACCAGCTTCAATGGCAAGCTCGTCAATCACCTCTGACGTAATAAGCGTCGAATCCATATCAAACGCCACTAAGCGGCGATTACGCCTAAAAATATTGTCCTCCTGAAAAGCAATATCAATACCAAGCGTATCAGTAATAGCAAGCATCTGCTCACGAAAGCGGTTCTCATGTTTTAAGGTGCCTCGTATCGAAAACTCAACACACGCCTTGCTTTGGTTCTTGCTCTGTTCGAGAGCAATTCGCCCTGAAAGTCGGTTGATGGTATCAATATTGAGATTATGCTCAGTAATGATTGAGGAAACTCGTTCAAGCTGTTCAGCAGTTATTTTGCGGGCAAGCAGTGACAGCAGGTAGCGATGCTTTCCCTGTTCCTGCACCCATGCCGCGTATTCGCTGCCAGCAATGGGCGTAAAGCTGATCTGGATGCCGAGCGTATGTGCGCAAAAGAGCAAATCCTTCACCATTGGCGACGAGGCTGACTCTTTCGGTACCTCCACCAGCATTCCCAGCGAGAGATGGTTGTGGATAACCGCCTGCCCAATGTCAAGTACCGGCACATTGTATCCGGCAAGAATTGCCGTGATTTTTGCAGTTAGTCCAGGTTTGTCGAGTCCAGTAATGTTGATTAGCAGAAGCTCTCTCATAGCGGCATGGTAAGGGTTTGTAATGCTGCTCAAGATATTACTAAGCCATCAAGCAAGATTAACTTATACAATTATAGGGGAATAAAAGGTTCTCTTGAGTTCAATTGATAGTTCCATTTTCCATGAAACTTATCCCGATTCCATGTCCAACTTTGTATTCTATTGTTGTCACCGATAACGATAAGACGACTCGCATCGGAACAGAGAACATTACCGATTGCACGCAATCAACTTCGAATACTTTCAACGATCAAATCTGTGATATGGTATGAGCTTTATTCCAGAGTTTTTCTGCCAGTTGGGTCGTTATAGGCTTAGTACTCACGTATGAGCTTCTATAGCGACCCGTAATCGAAACGTAATTCTTCTAAGGCTATATTTAAGGTTATTGTTGTATAACCTCTTAGTTATCAGCGATTTCAGGCAATAACTTCATAAAGTGTTCAACGTTATCAGGATATGATGCTGTCAGAGCTGAGAGTGTCGCTTGGAATTTTGTGTAGATCACTTCGCTTTTTCTCAGTTGATAACTCTCTTTATCACCTTCAACGACTGACTCAAGATCATAAATAAGCCATGCAATTTCAGCCTCTTCCTGTTTCACTGATACCAAATTTGGAAGAGCCTCAAAATAACTGCGACTGATTGCAACAGCCATTTTCTTATGCCATGAATTTAAAATTGAGCCTTTAAAAATAAGTTGGGGCACAAGATTTTCTCGCGCAGATGTGACATAATCTGGTTCTGGATAGTTCGATTGGGCAGACCAGTCCATCATCGAATGTGTCTTTGGATCTTTCATGTAATATTCAAATGGATCACGCGGATCACCGGCAATATATGCTGCTTGAATCTCAATAGCACCAAAATCAACAATCTTACCAGCATCGTCGTAAGCCACAAGAACAACGTCAAGCTCTCCTGCAGATTTTCCGTAAGCATCAGTAAGCTGAACGGCTGTCAATGAGCTCCAGCGCACACCGTCTTCAAAAAAGAATGATGCAGCATCATCAGTTATAAGCCAATCCTCACGAAAACGCACTGGACAGGTGATGACAGCTTTGTTATTATGTAGAATACTGCACACACCAAGAGGATTCTTTGTCTGGTCGTTCGTACAGTTTGGTACTTTATTGTTAAAAGGGCACTGCCGGTGTGAGCGATAGCGCTGCGCTTTTTGCGAAAAGTCTGTTGCTGTAAAACCAAAAATTTCGGCTAATGGATGTTTAAATGTGTTCATACTGTGAAGTGTTTTCGATGCAGTGGATTGAATAAGACTATTGGATTCGAGATCCTGTGCTGTTTTTACAACACCAATACTTTGTTGTATTGGATTTTCATTTTGTAGTTGCTCTGCAAAACGAGGTAAAGAAATATTTGTTGGAGGTATAATTATGTCGTTGGTATTAATGCTTTGCGCATAAACTGTCTTTGGTTGAGGTTTTTCTTCTACCTTTACCGTCGGCATTATATCAGGAATAATTTGTATGGCGGGTTCTGTGCTCGCCGGTGATGCTGTTGGAGAAGAGGTTGGTTCTAATTCATAAGTAAACTCATTTCGTTGAGATACTTTTGCCTCTGTTACACTCCGTGCACTTGCTTGATGTGAAGGAAAGCCATTCACAAGATCGACACTTTTCTGAAGTTGATCAATATGATGTTGCTCGTTTGCACTTATTTGTAATAACGATTTTTTCATCTCTGGATCATCAACATCCATAGCAAGTGATGTAAAAACATCACGTTTTTGAATTTTGATCTCTATCATAGAGTCAAAAAATCCAAGTAAATCCTTATTAATAAACATCTTTTCCGTTTTTTATAATGGATTCAATAAGCTGTTTTGTCATGGATTTATGATTTTGGATATCCGCGTCAAGTTTTTGTAACATATCCAACACTTTAAACTGCACATCTTCACTTAAGGTAGAGTACCTTAAAACATTCTGTATATGGTTGGAATAAATAGCGATTACTGACTCTTCGCTCTGCTCTACCCCTTTTATTCTTTTTAGTAATTCGTTTTTTTCTATCATGGCTGAATATTTTAGAAAATTGTAATAGCTAATTTATAAAATCCTATTAATCAGCAATAGAATCAGTTTTGAAAAAAAATATCAATTTTTCTTTTCATTCCAAATGGTCATTTGATTTATATGCCCACAATAAACAGCTTGTGCGTTACTTTAAGCTCATGTAGCCGTTATATAAGCTTACTCTTATAATCGCTTTTTACAGTATTGGCACAGTATGCGTACCATTGCGTCATCGTGTGTTATGATTTAGCTCTAAATGATTTTTTTATTTATGATTAAGATAAAAAGCTTTTATGAAGTACTCGGTCATCGTTATGGTATTGGTTATTTTATAAGCGTAATAAACCTTGATGTACTTTGACTTTTTTGCTTTGATAATATTCTGGTAACCAAGCAATACTGTTGATATAATAATCGGTTATGTCATTGTAATAAAGACCTTCTTCATCTTGCCGTATATGCTTACGAAGGCGTTGCAGCACATTTGTTGAGATTTTTGCCCCAGTCGCCTCTGTTGCGGCAAATACGGCGCTGCAAAACAGGGCATTGCTATAGGGTGTTGCTGGTGCGTTAAATTCTATCTTATTGCTGAAATCTTTTTCAAATGAGTCCGAAAACCATTGAAGTACTTTAAGTGCTCTTATGTCTTGATAAAGATAGTAATCTGCTGCAATTCTTAATGGAACTCGAACAGCATCCCAGCCGTATATCAAAGGTTTGCCAGGGAGAACAGTCAATTTTCCTTCTTGATCAATTGCTATCCAGTCAGGTATAATCCCTTTTTCATTAAGCTTTTCTGGTGAATCCATCAACCGGTTAAGAAGGTCATACGTTGTATCAGTAAGTGCTAACCAGCGGCTGTCTTGACTGATGGTATAAAACATTTTAAAGTGTGACGGCGCGTAGTAGGACGGATTCAGAGCAATAAAATCATGCGCACCATTTTCTGATTTAGGCCATGGAAGAAGATATATCTTGCCATTGATGACCTCTGTTTCATGCTCAAGAACGCTCAGCATGACTTTTTTTGCGAGTGTTAGATATCTGTCATCTTGCCATTGGCGATAAGCAAGAATAAGACTGTAAGCATAATCAATATCAGCGTCTGATGCTGCTTTTATATCACTTACTTTACCATTTTCAAAATGCCATGCCAGTAAATAATCACCTTGTGATATTTGGCGAGATAAGTTTTTCTCTGTCCAAGCAAGACATTTATCAAATGTTTTTTGATCATCAACTAATACAGCACGAAGCATTGCATAGGCTTGACCTTCAGAGACAGTATCGTTATTGTTTTTTGGTCGAATAACTCTACCATCTCTTATGAATGCGTATTGATAATGCTTCCACGATTGCTTTACAATCTCTTGGGAATTTTGAGGGATTGAAGAACAGTTAATTACGGTAAATAGTGAAATTGACGCGAAAGCAAGAGAAAAAAAGCGTTTCATTTTTTGTTTAAATGAAAAATACCTAACAATAGAATTGCTTGGAGTGCCATCCAGAACATGTTTATTAAGAGCACATAATCCATCGACTCAAATGTTAGTCTATAAGCACCCCAGCCAAGTGTTGCGAGTACAACAAATAAAACAAGTAACTGTGGCCAAAGATTTTTCAGTGGAACATTTTTGGCGTTTCCTTTTGGAGTAACTTGAAACCCTTTTTTACTGATATTCAGTAATCCCGTAAACGATGCAGTCAAATACACAGGCATTGAAAGAGCTGTAAGCATCTGTACTTTAAACATATTACTTAGCTTATATTTCTTCTTGAACATACTTGAGTAAAAGACATAATTCGACAGAATGAAGAAAGGTACGAATGTTAAGCTGTACACTTCCGGAGTAATATTGTACGAATGGATGTTGAAAAAAATGTATAAAATAGGACCGGTCATTAACCAGAAATATGCCCATCCAATAAAATAGTAGGTGGTTGAGATCACATATTCAAGCCATTGCGATGGACTGAGCTTATTAAGACCAGTAAAAACTAACGTGACCAATTTTCGGAAAAGTTGTGATGTGCCTAAAGCCCAGCGATTTTGCTGCGTAAAATACGCTGCCAAGTCTTCTGGAGCCATACCAAATGTATATGCTCTATGGATAAAGTACGATTTCCACCCTTTTTGATGTAACTTAAATGAAGTGGCAATATCTTCAGTCACCGTATCTTCATCAAAATTGCCAACATCATTCAAAGCTGCACGACGAAATACAACATTCGTTCCACAGCAGAACATTGCTTTATTGATTGTTTTTCCAAGGCAAATGTACTCATAAAAGATGGCTTGCTGATTGTGTGCAACCATTGATACGGTACTGACATCTCCATTAGAATAAAATTGAGGAGTCTGAACAAAAGCAAGTTTATCGTCACCTTCCAAAAAAGGTACAAGTGTTTCAAGAAAAACAGGCATCGGATTCTGATCAGCATCAAAAATTGCGATATACTTCTCGTTTACAATTTTTAATACTTCATTAATCATTCCAGCTTTAGCTCCTCGATTGTCTTTTCTGGTAAAGAGTTGAACACCAAGCTTCTCAGCAAGTTCTTTTGCTTCTTGTTTGTAGCTTGGAATCGTAGAATCATCAAGAAGGTAAATCTTCTTGTTGTCATAAGCGATATTGATGCAGGTGAGCAATGTTTTTTCAATAATATCTTTAGATTCGTGACGAGCTGGAACTAAAATTGCTACAGAAGCATCTTCGCTTGGCTCAGTTTGTGGCGGAAGAGATGGCGACCAGTTTTCCCGCACAACATCCACAAAAAAGAAAAAAGAGTGAAACAAAATAAATGTTTCAGCAATAAAAAAGAGTGTACCAAATAACCACTCAATGCCGACAAATGGTGCATAGAGTAGGTAATAAATGCGCACTATTACATAAATGACAAGTGATAATAGTAGTATTGCTACCTGCGCAACTAACGACCAAGATTTTTTCTTATCCTGCATTGTTCTTCCGTATTTATGTAAGAAGATTTAGAAAAACCACTGTAACTGTGCTTTGAGCAGTTTATCTTGGTAATCTGCTTGCGTTGCCCAAGTGTATTGCCCCTCAAGAACAGTGGATAAGCGGTTACTCCAGTCATGATGTAAAGCGGCATGAACTTGGTGGGCTATATTTCCTTCTGGTTCAAAACTGGCTTGATATGCTGTAGTTACATAAGTATTATTGACGCCATTGAACAGCTCATTATTAAAGTAATACTTTCCCTCTAACTTTGCTGTATGTGTTGTGAATGAGTTCGGTTTCCAATATGGATAATGGGGTATTCCTTTTATATCTGAAAAACCGTAATTTTGTAAACGATAGCTTAGATGGAGTGACCTTATTCCACTCATTAAATGAGCCGTAATATCTGCGCCTTTCGTTATACTGGTATTATTATCTGAATAGTTACCAGAGGCATAATCAGCACCAAGATGCCATGCTCTATAACCAGTGTAAAGTACCCTTCCTTTCCACTGGTCACGTGTAATATTTCCCTTAAAAGTATTGGCATTGTCCATTACTTCCTCATGACGAACGACAGCATTGACATGAACATTGTTTAGTGGTTCACTTTCTGCTTCGATAAAGCCGGTATGCTTGTCTGAAACCTCTTGATGATTTTTGTTAAAAGTATATGCAGCACGTATTAAGCCATTTGGGAGATTTTTATATTCAACACCGGCGGTAATACTTTGTTTATTAAAACTGCCATAACCTTCAAAATCATATGATTGATTATTGATAGTTAATAAGCCGGACAGGTTTTCTTTAAATGGGTATGAGAGTGAGGTATAGAGACCACTGTAACTGTAACTTCCATTGATTACACTTCCATCGATTACACTTCCATATTTAGCATCAACCTTCAAATATTCAGCTCCAGTAGTGACTATCGGGTTTGATGCGTAGAGTGTTGTTTTCTCCTTTGCCATCGCCGCTTGACGATGTTCTGGTGCATTTGCCAGCAGTTGATCGTATGTTGCTGCAGCTTTTTGCCACTGATTAGCTTGCATATACATCTGCCCTAAATCAAAAAGAGCTTCCTGTTGTTTTGGTTCTACGGCTAACCACTCTTGATATGCTTTTACCGCAAGTCTATACGATCCTCTGAAATACTCTCTTTTCGCCTTTGCTTCAGTTTTTAATGCCTTGTTGTTTGGATAAGCTTTTATGGCTTCATCATACGTTGCTAAAGCTTGGGTATATTTTGCCAGCCACCCTAAGATACGGGCTTTTTCTCTGTATGCTATCTCTTTGAAATAGCTCTTATTGCCTGATTTATTTTTGGTAATGAGTTTATCGTATTCTGCAAGCGCAAGCTTATAGTCATTATCTTCCCAACTTGCCATTTCTGCATTAATCAAAATAGCCTGCTCGTTATCTGGTGCTTGCTGAAGTATTTGACTGCTGATTTTCCGAGCGTCAGGGAAATCATTTTTCCGTAAGGCTATGTTTGCTTTTGCTTGAAGTGCCTGAGTGTCACCAGGAAAGCGTTTTTCAATAGCTATCAACAGTTTTTCAGCCTCAGCATACTCACTCGCATCAGCTAATTTATAGACGGCATTAACAGCGTTTTCTCTCTTTATCTTGTTTTTCTCAAGCAACTCTTGATAGCGAGCTGTTGCTTTGGAGTACTGTTTTTCAATAAGCAAAACCTCTGCATATTCGTTAACAACCATATCGCTTGCCACTCCAGCACCTACCCCTCTATCATAGAGTTTCAGCGCTTCAGCAAAACGACCTGTCCATTTATAAGCCTTAGCAGCTTCAAGACTTAAGTATGAATCTTTTGGATGTTGCTGAACTAACTTTGCATATAACGGGATTGTTTTTTCCGCATTTTTTAACTCTAAATAAGTGCGTGTGGCTTGCCTGAGAATTTTTTCATCATTTGGATACCACACAATGAGCTTATCAAAAAGCTCTCCAGCGTCTTGAAATTTTCCTGTAGCAAGTGAGTTTTCTGCAAGTGTACGAATCTGCAAACGATCAAGTGATCCTGCACGAAATAACTCCATCGAAATGTTTTTATTCGTGGAGGTTTGTTGCACGGTACTGGCTTTTTTGGTACGCGCATCACTTACTTGTGGGTCAGCTATAATTACCAAACCAGCTATAGTCAGTAGAAAAAATTTACTGTGTGATTTCATAGTATTGTGTGGCATTTAGCTATCTCAGATACAGTTCTGATAAAATAGTAATTGTGCTTAATAGAGATGACTTTTTCCATTTGTATCATGGTAAGTCATTCTAAAAAAAGTTTTATAAACACGTAATCTCGTTGTTGCCCTGCTGTTCCTTCAAAAAATAACACACCCACTCTGCAACAGGTGATGACAATGATTCATTGAAGATATTGCAAGAACTGAACGAGCCTTTCCAGTATGGAATGGTGCATAAGTAATTTTGACTCTGCGTTCTGTTGTTACCTCCTTAACCAATAAGGAGTTTTTATTATAGTACAAAAGGTTACAGAAATAAACAAAATTCACTTCAACATCAATGGTTTCTTTAGAGAGTCAAAGAGCAGTATTACCACCGACTTATTGTTTATATTTCCTAATAACTCATTTTTTTATATAAAGTTGTATTCATTTGATGAGGTATCGTTTTCCGCAGGTTATTTAATTTCCTACATTAGTCAATAAGTAAAAATTCTTTGCATAAACCAAGAGAGTTGAATCAATGAAAAATATGACGATTGCTGCTGTTCTTGCAGTAAGTCTTGGAGGTTGTATGAGTGCATCTGACCATGCACGTCAATTGCCGTCATCTCATGAGCGCGATATGACGGTTGGTATTGTACAGCGTGATATCCGTAAAGGGATGACTGCTGCTGCTGTGGCTGAAGTGCTTGGTTCACCAAATATTGTGTCAAAAGATCGGGATGGAAAAGAGAGTTGGATTTATGACCGTCTCGCTACAGAAGCTGCGTATTCTACGGGAAGTGGCGGGATTTTATCGCTTCTCATTGGTTCGCGCAATGCAGGTGCAGCCTCATCAACACAAAAGAGCTTGACGGTGATTATCAAGTTTGTGAATGGTGTGGTCAGCGATTATTCTTATCATAGCAGCCGTTTTTAGGGAGTCACGATGAGACACTTTATAATATTATTAATCTCATTTGTTCTATTGACAGTGAGCGGATGTCAGACTGTGCAGCCTGTTGCGCCTAAAACTCAGCTTGAGATTCGTGAATTTCAAACACGAGTGTACGATGTAAGCGACATGAAGCTTGTGATGAAAGCGGTTATGAATACATTACAAGATGATGACTTTATTGTGCAGCAGGCAAATGTTGAGTTGGGGCTTTTGACAGCACAAAAGGAGCTTGATGTGGAAAATCCTGCTGAGTCATTTTTTGCGCGAGCATTTACTAACCGTCCTGAGTATAAAAAGAACAGTGTTACTGAAGCATCGGCAAATATCACTGAATTTGGTAAGCAGATTACAGTGCGCATCAATTTCAGGTATAAATTGTTGAATAATAGAGGTGCAGTCATGCGTGTTAATCAGATTGATGATGCACGTTACTACCAAGATTTTTTTGCAAAGGTGGATAAGTCTGTTTTTTTAGGGAAGCAGAAAATTCAGTAACTATCTCAAATAGTCTCATAAAGGTATTATTTATTAGGAAAATCATGTCGGAGGATAGTAGTAAAGGTTGTTGTTGTGGAATGAATTCTCCTGCTGAGCCTCAGGAGAAACGCCTTGGCTGGCATGAATATTTTATGAGTGTTGCTCGTTTGATTTCTCGCAGAGCAACGTGTACTCGTGGTCATGTTGGCGCGGTCATTGTTCGAGAGAACAATATTCTTTCGACTGGCTACAATGGTGCGCCATTGGGTTTGCCGCATTGTAACGAAAGCAATTGTCGTATTTATAAAAGCACCCATCCTGATGGTACCATTGAAGAGAATTGTGTGAATACTATTCATGCTGAAATTAATGCGATTGCTCAGGCAGCTAAACATGGTGTCTCCATCAAAGATTCTGATATTTATATCACGTCAAGTCCTTGTATTCACTGCCTTAAAGTGCTGATTAATGTTGGTATCAAAACCATCTACTATGCTCAACCTTATAAAATGGGGAACATAGTAGAATTAGTGAAATTGTCGGGTATTCGTCTTGTACAGGTAACTATGGAGAGTAATCAGCTGGAGTGACGTTATGCCGATTTCCGATGATGCTTTTTATATGCGGCGCTGTCTGGAGCTCGCTCGGTTAGGTGCTGGTAAAGTGAGCCCTAATCCAATGGTTGGAGCGATTCTTGTGTCTCATGGGCAAATTATTGGAGAGGGTTATCATCAACAATTTGGTGGACCACACGCCGAAGTTCATGCAATTGCTTCTGTGGCTGATGAGCAGCAGTTTCGTGAAGCAACACTGTACGTTTCACTTGAGCCATGTTCCCATTTTGGTAAAACGCCTCCGTGCAGTGATCTCATTATCGAAAAAAGAATTCCGCGTGTCGTTATTGGTTGTCGCGATCCTTACGTCGAAGTTTCTGGGCGTGGCATTGCAAAACTTCAGTCGGCTGGTATTGTAGTTACTGAAGGGGTGCTTGAAGCTGAATGTTTCCGCTGCAATGAGGCGTTTATAAAAAGCCAAACGGTTGGTTTGCCTTTTGTGATGATTAAGCTGGCTCAAACACTCGATGGTAAAATTGCTACATCGCTTGGCGCTTCACACTGGATTACAGGCGAAGAGGCGCGTCGTGAGGTGCACCGTTTGCGTAGTGTTTACGATGCGGTGTTGATTGGTGAGGCAACAGTTCGGGCTGATAATGCACATTTGACCGTGCGGAATTGTGCTGGGCGAAATCCTCTGCGAGTAGTGCTCGATCGTCGGTTAACTCTTTCACCTTCAGCGAAAATTTTTGATGAAGCTGCACCGACGCTTCTGTTTGCCTCTTCGGCGTGGGAAGGCTTGCCTGTTGTGGAGTTATATCGTCAACGAGGCGTTACAGTGCTTTTCGTTGATGAGCATTCCGGTGAGCTTGATTTGCGTCAAGTGTTGGAGGAGTTACATAAACGTAAGGTTTTATCGGTTATGGTTGAGGGGGGCAGTCGATTAGCGGCATCATTTATTCGAGTAAAGTTGGTTGATAAACTGACTATGTTTATTGCTCCAAAGTTATTCGGCGGGGATGCGTTAAGCTCATTTGCTCCTCTTGGCATCAGTTTTCCTGAGCAAGCGCAGCATTTGCGTTTTGAGCCACCACAGTTTTTTGGAGATGATATTCGACTTGAAGCGTATATTCATGTATGAAATTATTGACTGAGGAGCAGTTATAACACAAACCTTGGGTCACCATGAAAAAAAAATTTGGCAAGAGACGAAACTCAATGCTTGAGCGTTTTCTGAACAACAGCGATCTTGGTAAGTTATTTTTGCGGGCTTCAGTAGGCGTATTGCTGCTGTTTCATGGTGTCGATAAATTGCAGCATGGGTATGGTTTTGTCGAAACAGTGCTCGTTAAAGCAAAATTACCAACCTATCTGTCACACGGTATTCTGGTAGGAGAGCTTCTTGCTCCACTTTTAGTGGTGCTTGGTTTTTATACACGACCAGCCGCATTAGTGCAGGCTTTCGTGATGGTTATGGCAATTTACCTTGTTCATCCGCAAGATCTTCTGTCATTTTCAGAGCACGGTGGCTATTCGCTTGAGCTGCAAATGCTCTATTTGTTTGGTTCATTAGCTGTTTTCTTTTTTGGTGCTGGGCGTTACAGTATTTCTCGTGGTAATGGATTGTGGAACTGAACGATAAAACTTATTATCGCGTTTTGTAGGACTTTGGTATATGACCGAGTTATCTTTTAACCTTTAGACCAAATTTTTTATGGCACAGATTACCTTGAAGGGCAATCCTTTTGAAACTGTTGGTACACTTCCGGCAACGGGTTCAGAAGCTCCATTTTTCTGTCTGGTGAAAACCGATCTTTCCGAAGCAGGTCCAGCCGATTTTGCGAGTAAGAGAATGGTGCTTAACATCTTTCCAAGTCTTGATACACCTGTTTGTGCTGCTTCGGTCAGGCGTTTCAATCAGGAGGCATCATCACTTGATAATACGGTTGTGCTGTGTATCTCCGCTGATTTGCCATTTGCACATAACCGTTTTTGTGAAACTGAAGGGCTGAAAAATGTTGTTGCACTTTCAACCTTCCGTTCACCAGAGTTCGGACTCAATTATGGCGTTACCATTGCAAATGGTCCACTCAAGGGATTGTTGTCACGTGCGATTGTTATTATTGATGCGGATGGTATTGTGCGCTATACTGAACAGGTACCAGAAATTGTTCAAGAGCCTGACTACAGCGCAGCTCTTCAGGCATTGGCTTAATGTTTAGTCCAAAGCGTAGAGTAATTAAAGCCGACGGCATCTGTCGGCTTTTTTTATTCACGCAACGCTTATATTATTCACGCAATCTTGCTCTTGTTGTTTTCGTGAGTGATATTTTTATGATGTGAAAAAGTTGTGTCATGTTTACTGGAATTATTAAAGATGTTGGACGGGTGAGGGGAGTCGCAAAGCGGCAAGGTGGACTTCGTCTCAGCGTTCAATATGGTAACTCCGACGCGTTCAGTAATCTCGCGATTGATGAGAGTGTCAGTATCAATGGCGCGTGCCAGACTGTTGTTGCTTGTGGAGATGGCTGGTTTGATGTCGATACGGTGGAAGAGACGCTTGCTAAAACCACACTTGGTTTGCTTCAGCATGGTTCTCTCGTTAACCTTGAACGCGCAGTTCGTCCTCTCGATCGCCTTGGTGGTCATTTTGTGCTTGGGCACGTTGATTGTGCTGCAACAGTACTGGAGGTTAAAGAGCTTGGCTCAAGTCGCGAAATCTGGGTCAGTTTCTCTGACGATTTTACCCCACTTCTTGTTTCTGCCGGTTCCATTACCATTGATGGTGTCAGCCTTACGGTGGCAAAACTTGAGGTATGTCGGTTTGCTGTTGCGATTATTCCCTTTACGTTTGCACACACAACCATCAATTCACTCAAAGCGCAAAGCAGGGTGAATCTTGAATTTGACATTCTCGGTAAATATGTGGCTCGTCAGCTTGGTAGATGCCCATCTGCAGAGAGTATGTCAAAAGTTACCGAAACGTGGCTTCAGCAGCATGGATTTTAATGGCACGCCTCGATAACATGCAGTCCGACCTGTTCGGCTTCAGCGCAACTCCTGAAAAACGCGACTATTTTCAGCCACTTGCTGAACGAGTTCGTCCGCAGTCAATTGATGATATTGCCGGTCAAGAGCATCTTGTGGGTCACAATGGACCATTGCGTAAATTTATTGCCAGCGGGCAAATGCCCTCGATGATTTTGTGGGGACCTCCCGGAACAGGAAAAACTACACTCGCCTTGCTTTGTGCGGCATCGTTACACTTTTGTTTTGAACAGCTTTCCGCAATTGATGCTGGCGTCAAGGATGTTCGCAAGGCGCTGGATAAAGCCGAAAAAGCACGGCGTGCAGGTCAGCGCACTCTTCTCTTTATCGACGAAATTCATCGCTTTAATAAAGCGCAGCAAGATACATTGCTGCACGCCATCGAACAGGGGCTCATCATCCTCATTGGTGCAACCACTGAAAATCCATCATTTGAGGTTAATGGGGCACTGTTAAGCAGGATGCAAGTTTATATTTTAAAGCCACTTGCTTCTGCTGATATTGAGTCGGTTATTCATCGGGCGCTCAAGCAGGATGAACTGTTTCGCGGGCAGACAATTGTTCTGGATGATCTTGAATTTCTCTTGCAGTTTTCTGGTGGTGATGCCCGCAAAGCGCTCAATGCCGTTGAGGCCGCACTCGCGCTTCTTCCTGTTGAGAGTAACCCTAACGTGTTGAATCGAGAACTGTTTGAAGCCGCATTACAACATAACGCACCGAAGTATGATAAAGGTGGCGAGCATCATTACGACACCATTTCGGCATTTATCAAATCTATGCGTGGGTCTGATCCTGATGCAGCACTTCTTTGGCTTAGCCGTATGCTTGAAGGTGGTGAGGATCCTAAATTTATCGCTCGTAGAATGGTCATTTTTGCGAGCGAAGATATTGGTAATGCCGACCCTTATGCAATAACGCTTGCTCTCTCTGTTTTTCAGGCAGTTACCATGATTGGTTTACCTGAAGCACGAATCAATCTTGCGCAGGGTGTTACCTATCTGGCTTCTGCCCCAAAATCAAACGCAAGCTATCAAGGCATCAATGCAGCAATGAGTGATGCCAAAGCTCTACAAGATTTTGAGGTACCAATGCATCTGCGTAATGCACCAACCAAATTTATGAAAGCAGAAGGGTATGGTGCTGATTATCGTTATCCCCATAATTACCCGGAACATTTTGTGGATCAACACTATTTCCCGGACGGAGTGCCGCCAAAAGTGTATTATCGACCTGGCAATGAGGGGCGAGAAAAGTTTATCAAAGAACGCCTGACTCATTTATGGCATGAGCGATACAATAGTTGAACGTCATTACAATACACTGTATTCCTTTTTTTTAACGTTATGCGATTTATTCAATCTTTTCTCTGTAGAATTTCCTTTACACCAGAGTCGCGTAAGAGCAATCAATTTTTACGATTACTGATGGTGATTTTTTCTGCACTGGTGTTGACACTACTATCCACCCCCTGTTCGGCAGTTCCGGCGGCAACATCTGCGCTAACCCTTGACGATGCTGTCCGTCTTGGTCTTGAAAAAAGCAGAACACTTGCAATTGCGCGGCTTGATCGTGATATGGCTGGGCAAAAAATCAGGCAGACATGGTCAACCGTTCTTCCGCAAATTACAACAGGGGTTACCTACACTCGCACGTTAAAACCCTCAGTTTTATTGTTACCGCTCGATTCAGGTTTTCCCAGTGGTGAACTTAAAACAAGCTCTGATAATGCAGCTCGTGCCTCTATTGACGTTCGCCAACCACTTTTTAATGCCGCAGCATTTGCCGGGATCAGAGCGGCAAGCCTTGTTCGTAAAATAAGTGATGAAGCATATCGTGGTGCTGAAGCAACGGTGGTGACCGATATTAAACTTGCCTATTTTGATGTCTTGATTTCGCAGGAGCAGGTAACGCTGATTGAGCAGAGTATTCTTCGGTGGGAGCAGTCACGAAAAGATACAAGGGCGATGTTTCGGCAAGGTGTTTCTGCTGATATTGATACCCTGAAAGCATATCTCTCCGTAGAGAATTTACGTCCCGATTTATTGCAGGCACAACATCGTGTCGCGATTTCTATGACCAAGCTGAAAAACGCAATGGGTATTGCTGTTGATAGACCAGTACTGCTGAGTAGTCCGCTTAAACCTCTTATCTCACAGCTTCCTATGGATCTTGGTACTGCTTATCGAGAAGCACTTGATGCACGTCCTGAATTACGGCAACTCACCTTTCAGGTGGAAGCCGAAGGCGAAAATATCAATGTTGCACGCGCTGAGCGTTTTCCACTGCTTTCAGCCTTTGGTTCCATTGAATCGCAAACAGCATTTAATGATGGTGTTCGTGTTGCTGATTCGAAATGGCCATCCTCTGCATCTGTTGGTCTTCAGCTTTCAATGCCTCTTTTTACAGGTTATCGAATCAGTTCTCAGGTTGAGCAAGCGAAAATTGGTCAATTACAGACACGTACTCGGCTTGAAGATCTCAAGGCAACAGTCCAGGCAGAACTTGAGATAAGGCTTTCCAATGTTCAAGATTCAAAGAAGCGGATTGAGGTACAATCAAAAACCATCAGTGTTGCCGAGCGGAGTTATAAAATATCAGCACTTCGTTTTAAAGAGGGGATAGGTTCTCGGCTTGAATTGACTGATGCCGAATTGCAACTCAATAAAGCAAAAACTAACTATTCGCAAGCTGTGTACGATAATCTTGTTGCTATAACGCAACTTGAAAAAGCGTTAGGACGCAGTGGTTTGTTGCGATAAGCTGGGCGGTGTTCGAGAATATTATCGTTGACTCTTTTTTATAAAATACACCAACGTGTCAGCATGATTTGGATCTATGATGCCTGATATCGCATCCATACTGCCACGAATGATTGCGGAGGCAATTCTTAAAATATGAAACCCTCCTCCACTTCTTTTGCAGGCAAGTTGTTCACTGTATAAATTGTTATAGAGTGCGTCAGGGAAATATGTGCTTCGTTTTGTAATGATCAATTCGTGTTGATCAAGAAGTTTCGCTAAAGTCTCTGGTAAAAAGTGATAAAGATGCCGAGGCGCATCATACGCTATCCAGTTTTTTTTATAGCGTTTAGCACTGCCACAGGCATGATTAGGTAGCGTAACCACCATTATACCGTCTGGCGCAAGGAGCTCTTTAAGGGTGTGAAGTGTTTCGTGTAATGCGTGAATATGCTCAAGCGTGTGCCACAAAACGATCCGATCAAACTTTTTCACTTCATTGTGTTGTAATAGAGTTGTTACCTTTAAGCCAAATTTTTTTCGAGCGTATTCTGCTGAGGGTGCATGAGATTCGACACCAGCAATATTTTTGACAGGTATTCCTTTGTGACGTTGACAAAAATGTAAAAGTTCACCAGTAGAGCAGCCGATTTCAAGAAGAGTATGTTGATGACTTGGTTTGATAGTTTTTGTAAAAATGAGATGAGTTTTGTAATGCAACAGTAACGATCGTGCAGTCAGCATCACTTTTTGAACGAGCGTAACGTTCTTATTTATAAAGAAATAAGGTTCGTATTCACCATCAGGATAATGCTTAGCTATTTCAGTGCTGTCAGGACGAGGGTTAAGCATCACAAGACCAGACTCACATGATTGCACAAGCTCCCAATAGTTTGCTTGCAAATGGTCAAAACGATCAAAAACAGTCAACCATGGAGTAAAAGTCGTGGAGTTGCTTATTGGGCAGGGCACATACTCCATGGAAAATTCTAATGAGGAAGAAAAAGATGAGATTGTTTTTAAACCTTGGCAAGGTCGGCAAAGGCTTTTTTCAGATTTTGATAAGTATTCGTCATATCATTGCTGAGGACTTTGGCATCAGCAAGTATAGGCATGAAATTCGTATCCCCTTCCCAGCGTGGAACAATGTGAAAATGAATATGATTATCGACACTTCCACCAGCAACGCGTCCAATATTTGCCCCAACATTAAAGCCTTGCGGTCTTAATGTAACTTTTAATGCTCGAATGGACATGTCGGCCAACTCCATGACTTCCAGTTTTGTCTCTTGGTCTAACTCTGAAAAATCTGGTGTCTGCGTGTAAGGTATGACCATAAGATGACCACAATTATAAGGATAGAGGTTCATAATAATAAAACACCTTTTACCGCGAAAAAGCACAAAACGTTTCTCATCATCCTCAGGAGAAATATCGGCAAATACCGACTTTCCCTCTTTGTTTGAAGGCTTGTCATCCTTGAACGATTGCATGTACACCTCACGCCATGGCGAGTACATTCTGTCCATAATGGAATAAGCTCCGAGTTTTTTACTTTTTTTATTATGCTTGTTGCTGAGAAGAGTACCAAAGATGGGAATCGAACCCACACGAGTTATTCACTCACTGGATTTTGAGTCCAGCGCGTCTACCAGTTCCGCCACTTTGGCATACCATTTCTGGTGCGAGAGAAGGGACTCGAACCCTTACGCCTCACGGCACTAGTTCCTAAGACTAGCGTGTATACCAATTTCACCACTCTCGCATTTTTAACAAGGCGATAATATACGTGGTATTTATTCTAATAAAAACTATCTTTCAAAAATTTTTGCAGAGGATTATGCTCAAATAAGTAAGTTATTTCATTTTATACGTTTATCGCTTATGTTGTCTGCTGTGCGCCGTATTGCGGACGTAATTTCTTGGATTATCAGTCCCGTTGTGGTTGCGCCTGCAGTCTACATTGCACTTGTGCAGCTTGGTTTCGGGCATGATGTACATAGACTCTATTATTTGATCGTGCTGTTTTTGGCAAGCACTGTTGTGCCCGTACTGCTGATTTCAGGATTAAAGAAAACAGGTAAAATTTCGGATTTCAATATTAGTTTTCGTGAACAGAGATTTATGCCGCTCCTGGTTCTTGTTGGTGTTAATGCGCTTGGTTATGAATTTATTCAGCAAGTAAATGCCCCACGGTTACTGACGGGTATTTTGCTATTTAATGCGATTAATATGATTTTAATTCTGCTGATTACTTTACAGTGGAAAATCAGTATCCACCTCTTTACTCTTACATCATCAATTGCTTTGCTTTTTGTACAGTTTGGGACAGTTGCTTTATGGTTCTTACTGCTTATGCCTATACTTATGTGGTCAAGAATTTTTCTCAAAGCCCATAATTTTATGCAAACTCTTATAGGAGGCATTGTTGGATTTATCTTGATGTATGCCGAGTTAACCTGGTGGACAGGATTGTGACGAAAAAAAAATATGCAGTTATTGTCACAACGTATGGAGAAGTTGAGAGGGTTACTATCCGAAGTTTGTGGCCGAGTTCAAGAAAAATTCTTCGCACCGTAACACGCCAGATTGTTCATATTCCTGAAGCCTTAATTTATTTTATTGCGGATTATCGATCCACGAAACATTATTTTAAGTGGAAAAGTCATCATTACCACTCATCATTACTTGCTGTTAATCGTGCTCAAAAAGAGCGATTAGCCTTATTACTTGCGGTCAGCGATAATGTGATTTTTGATACCGTTGAAGTTACGGTATTTGATGCGTATTATTTTGTTCAGCCTTATCTTGAAGAAACACTCGAGAAGCTTCGGTATCAGTATGATGGTTTTGTGATTGTACCTATGATTCCTGTTGAATCAGCATTTTCCTGTGGTGTAGCGTGTCAAATGGTGATCGACGCATACGGTGATGCAGCATTTCTTCAGGTGCGAGTATTGAGGAAGCTTTGGAATGATGCGCGATTACATCAACTCTATACTGATTATCTGTTTGAACAACTTTCTCCAGTATTAAAGCAACGCAGAGAATTGAAGATAGGGCTTATCCTTGTTATTCATGGTACATTAGTCACCGATCGTTTTGGAAATCCACCAGCACTTTTTACCGGTTTGCCTGAAACGATAGCATTTTTTGATGCCATGAAAAATATCATTATGAGGGATCCCCAAAATATTTTTCATGATGTACGACAAGGGTGTATTAACCATTCCCGTGGTGGGTTTTGGACTCCTGATACCATCGAAAAAGCGCTTCATGACTTTAAGTCAGAGGGGTATGCTGGTGTGGTGATGTTTCCTTATGGTTTTTTTGCTGATAACAGCGAAACCGAATTTGATGCGCGTAAGCAACTCGATGAAGCGGACTTTCCATTTTCTCAATATATTCATTGCATTAATGATGCGCCGATATTTGGAGATTGGCTGGCGGATAAAGTGCTTGATGGCCTCCATACACTTCATCACCTACAGGATGCTTTAGAGATGCATGAACTTGGGCAGTAAATTTTTGATAATCTGTTTTATACAACTGATATGACTGTTAAAGAGGGTATTATCCCTAATCCTTATGCCGAAAGCGGTTGTCACGAATATGAAATCGCTCTCCGTTATATTGATCAGCAGCGTCATAGTGAAGCGCTTGAATTACTGAACCGGTGTATAGATATCAAGCGACGTGATCCCTCACTTCTTTATGCTCGCGCTGTGACCGCTTTGGCGCTGGGCAGTTATCGTAAAGCAGCCTGTGATTTGATGAAAACGATTGTGCTTGATCCTGGATTTCTACATGCCTATAAGCATCTCGGTTTTGTGCAATTTATGCTGGGTAAAGATGAGTCAGCTATGAAAACCCTCAAAAAAGGTATTCAGATTGATCCATACTATGCTGCATTTTATTGTGTTATGGGTGATGCGTACCTTGATCAAGGAGAGTTGGATCAGGCTAAAGAGGCGTTTGACAAAGCCCTTGAACTTGAACCTGATAATGTTGAGCCACATAGTAAGATTGCTATGTATTATGTGGCAAAAGGAGATATGAAGGGCTTAAAGCTTGAATATGAAATACTTAAAACGCTGGATGCAGCTTTAGCAGAACAAATTGGCACTCTTTTTTTTGATATAGCATGAAATTTTTACCTGACATCGAGACCAGAAAACGGTTTATGAAGAACACCCTTCCATTTCTCTTTGGATTGGCTTGGATGCCTGTTGTAGGGGTGATTTTTCTTGCGATATTTGCTCAACCCATGGCAGCCATTATTGGCTGGCCTGTTACGCTTGTTTTTTCAGTGCTTCTCACACTTTTCTGTACCGTTGTGTTGTTGCGGTTTTTCCGACGCATAGTCCATAATCTGCATCAGAAAAGTTAATAAAGATTAGTGTGGTTTATTTTTTTCTGAGTTAAAAGATTTTTTTATATTGTAATTACGTGAGTGTATAGTTTTTCACAGAAATTTTTAGAAAGCTTGTCAAAGCTAACTTAACTGAAATTGGCATGATATGGATCAGACCCTAAGCAATTTTGGCAATGTTTTCGTTTTTCTTGCGCTTGGCATAGTGTTTGTTGTCGGTGGTTTTATGACAGCACGTCTTTTGCGCCCACAAAGACCAAATCCTGCTAAAAATTCAACCTATGAGTGTGGTGAAGAGGCGGTTGGTAGTGCTTGGGTTAAATTCAATATTCGTTTTTATGTTGTAGCTCTTATCTTTATCATTTTTGATGTTGAGGTCGTTTTCCTCTATCCATGGGCAACAATATTTAAACAACTTGGGACTTTTGCTCTTTTTGAAGCACTTGTCTTTGCAGGTATACTGATACTCGGTCTTGCTTATGCTTGGGTAAAAGGTGATTTGGATTGGGTAAGACCCACACCGAACATTCCGAAAATGCCAGAAATGCCTAAAGTTCTATCGACAAAATCTACCTCATCCACTATTCAATAGAACGTTATGGGTTTGCTTGATGCCGGAATTACAAGGCATAATGTGCTGGTGACATCAGTTGATAATGTACTTAATTGGGCACGCCTCTCTTCTTTGTGGCCTATGGGTTTTGGTCTGGCATGTTGTGCTATTGAGATGATGGCAACCAACGCTTCTAATTATGATTTAGAGCGTTTTGGAATTTTCCCTCGTTCCTCGCCTCGTCAATCAGATCTTATGATTGTTGCTGGTACGGTAACGATGAAAATGGCAGAGAGGGTTATTCGCCTCTACGAGCAGATGCCAGAGCCTCGTTATGTTTTATCAATGGGTAGTTGTTCAAATTGTGGTGGTCCTTACTGGGAGCATGGTTATCACGTTCTTAAAGGTGTTGATCGTGTTATACCTGTTGATGTTTATGTTCCTGGTTGTCCGCCAAGACCTGAGTCTCTTATTGGTGGTCTTATGAAAGTCCAGGAGTTGATAAGAATGGAGCAGATAGGTATATCAAGAGCAGACGCATTGAAGAAGTTATCTGAGAAGCCCGTTGATCCGCAGTTTATTATTGAACATGATCGTCAAGCATCGAAAGCTTAATTAAATATAAGGTTTGCTATCAGATGAAAGAGGGACAGCAGATGTCGCAGTCTGTAAAAGAAAGCGAGGCAGCATATAATATTATTCAAGAGCAGTTTGGTTCTGCAATTTCAGTTTTTGATGCCAATGAAACTATGCCTTTTTTTGAGGTGCTTGATGTTTCTCGTTGGACTGAAATAGCTTTGTTCATGCGTGATCACACCAAGTTAAAGTTCAATTATTTAGCATGTCTTTCAGGAGTTGATTATCCGACTGAAGAGAAGGTAGGTGTTGTGTATAATTGTGAATCACTTGGGATTTTTAATCATAAATTAGCAGTAAAAATCAGGTGTTCCCGTCAAGGCGGTTCTATTCCGAGTGTTGCTTATGTTTGGCATACGGCTAATTGGCATGAAAGAGAGGCGTTTGATATGTATGGTATGACTTTTACAGGTCACCCTGATCTTACAAGAATTCTCTGCCCTGATGATTGGGTGGGGCATCCACTGTTAAAGGATTATAAGGTTCAGGAGACTTATCACGGAATAAAGGTGCCCTACTAATAGAGATTTAAATAGTAAAAGCAGCTCACCTATGCAGGAATTAGATACAGTTGGACAGGGTTCTGTCAGGATTACCCGAAAAAACGACAATATTGTGGTGATTGAGAAAGATCTCATTACAGAGCAGATGGTGCTTGCTATGGGGCCTCAGCATCCATCAACTCATGGAGTTCTTAAATTAGAGTGTTTTACAGATGGTGAGGTTATTACAGAAGCTATTCCTTGTTTAGGTTATCTCCATCGTTGTTTCGAAAAAACATGTGAACGAGTTGATTATCCAGCGGTAGTTCCTTATACAGATCGGTTAGATTATCTTGCCGCAATGAATACTGAATTTGCTTATGCTATAGCTGTTGAAAAATTATTGGATATCGAAATTCCTCGAAGAGTTGAATTTATTCGAGTTATCGTTGCCGAGTTGAATAGGATAGCATCACACCTTGTTGCTATTGGTACCTATGGTATTGATCTTGGCGCTTTTACTCCATTTCTTTTTTGTTTTCGTGATCGAGAAATTATTCTTGGTCTTCTTGAGTGGGCGTCTGGTGCACGTATGCTTTATAATTATATATGGATAGGTGGTCTTGCTTATGATGTTCCTTCTGATTTTTTAAAGAGAGTTAAAGAATTTGTCAACTACTTTAAACCAAAAGCTGTCGAACTTTGCAATCTTCTTACTGAAAATGAGATTTTTGTAAAGCGTACATGGGGTATTGGTATGATGCCAGCAGATGTGGCAATTAATTATGGTTGGTCTGGCCCAATGCTTCGGGGTTCAGGTGTTAAATGGGATTTAAGAAGAAACGATCCTTACTCTATTTATCCAGAGCTTGACTTTAACATTCCTGTCCCTGATGGTAAGTCTTCTGTTGTTGGCGATTGTTTATCCCGTCACCTTGTTCGTGCGTATGAGATGGACGAAAGCTTAAAAATTATTGAACAGTGTCTCGAGAAAATTCCATCCTCTGAGGGTTTTAATTCCAGATCAGCAATTCCAAAGCGTATTCGTCCAAAAGCGGGTGAGGTTTATGCTCGAGCAGAGAATCCTCGCGGTGAACTTGGTTTTTATATTGAAAGTGATGGTAAATCTACCAAACCAGTTCGTTGTAAAGCTCGTTCTTCCTGTTTTGTCAATCTTTCTGCGATGAAAGATATGTCGAAAGGACAGCTTATTCCTGACTTGGTAGCAATTATTGGTAGCATTGATATTGTTCTTGGGGAGGTTGATCGATGACTTTAAATTTTAGTATACCTTTTCTTATGGGTAGTAGTCTTAATGTCTGGTCTGAAGCTCTTGTAGGGTTTAATTTATGGGGACTACCGCTTGGGCTTATTATTCTTGCGGCCATACCGTTGGTTTTCATTGCTCTTTATTCGCTTACCTATGGTGTTTACGGTGAACGAAAAATTTCCGCGTTCATGCAGGATCGTCTTGGTCCTATGGATGTCGGTAAATGGGGCATCCTTCAGACCATTGCCGATATTTTGAAATTAATTCAGAAAGAAGATATTGTCCCAACATCAGCCGATAAGTTTCTTTTTGTGATAGGTCCAGGTGTTCTTTTTGTAGCCTCATTTCTTGCATACGCTGTTTTACCGTTTAGTTCAGCATTTATAGGAGCGAACCTTAATGTTGGATTATATTATGCAATAGGAATTGTTGCACTTGAGGTTGTTGGTATTCTTGCTGCCGGATGGGGCTCGAACAATAAATGGGCACTTTATGGTGCTGTTCGTAGTGTTGCGCAGATTGTCAGTTATGAAATTCCTGCAGCAATTGCTTTACTTTGTGGAGCGATGATGGCTGGTACGCTTGATATGCAGCAAATCACTCTTCTCCAATCAGGTGATTATGGTTTTGTTCATTTTTATCTTTTCCAATCACCAATTGCTTGGTTGCCTTTTCTCATTTACTTTGTAGCATCTCTCGCTGAAGTAAATCGCGCTCCATTTGATATCCCTGAAGCAGAGTCTGAACTTGTTGCTGGTTATTTTACAGAGTATTCTGGTATGAAATTCGCTGTAATATTCCTCGCAGAGTATGGAAGTATGTTTATGGTTTCCGCCATCATTTCGGTTGTTTTTCTTGGAGGTTGGAATTCACCACTTCCTAATATTGGTTCATTGGCTCTGAATACTTGGACAAATGGTCCGGTTTGGGGTGCATTTTGGATGATAATGAAAGGTTTTTTCTTTATTTTTGTACAGATGTGGCTTCGCTGGACTCTTCCTCGCTTAAGAGTTGACCAGTTGATGTACCTTTGTTGGAAAGTTTTGACGCCTTTTGCCTTTATTAGTTTTGTTTTAACGGCGATTTGGGAGATTTATGTCCCTTAATAAAAAAGTATTAAAAAGATACATGACGGTAAGTAATGATTATATAACTTATGAGTGAGTATTTTGGTAATATAAAATCCAGTGCTGTAACCATAGCAACTGGTATGGGAATTACTCTAAAGCATTTTTTTAATGCTATTCATCGTAAGGGTGATGCTGGGCTAGACGATGTTGACTATTTTAAGCAAGTTGACGGTTTAGTTACTTTACAGTATCCTCATGAGGCTATACCCACCCCTACACGTGGTCGTTATCGTCTTTACAATGAGGTGGATAATTGTATAGGATGCGGTCAGTGTGTTAGAGCATGTCCAATAAGCTGTATCACTATGGAAACGATTAAAACTGCTGCAGATGATCTCGTTTCGTGTGGTAAAACAAAAGATGGGCAACAAAAAAAGTTTTGGATTCCTGTTTTTGATATTGATATCGCAAAATGTATGACTTGCGGTATTTGTACCACAGTTTGTCCTACTGAATGTCTTTTTCATACCCCGGTAAGTGATTTTTCTGAGTTTGATAGAGAAAATTTAGTTTATCATTTTGGTAATCTTACCCATCTTGAAGCCGAAGCGAAAAGAACAAAACTTGCAGAACTTCAAGCTAAAGCACAAGCAGAGAAAGAGAAAAAGTCGCTGGAAAAATGATACTTGTTTAATAATCCTATGAGTAACCAGAGCTATACCATTATTTTTTATATTTTTGCAGTTATTACGGTTTGTTCTGCTGCATTTGTTGTTTTCACTCGTAATGTTATTTATTCTGCATTTTCATTGCTGTTTACTTTTTTTGGGATAGCAGCACTCTATGTTTTTCTTAGTGCAGATTTTATCGCAGTTACTCAGGTTGTTGTCTATGTGGGTGGTATTTTAGTTTTACTGCTTTTTGGTGTAATGTTTACGAATAATATTATGAACCCGGGTCAAAAAACGGAAGTCATTAATATTATTCCTGGTATTTTATTACTTATCGGCATAATAGGAGCTACCCTTTATGCTTTTTATACTAATGATGGTTGGGTCAAGACAGGTACTATGTTGCAAGGTAGTGTGGTAGAGCGTATTGGGTTTGAAACTATGTCACGTTATGTTTTACCTTTTGAAATGTCATCTATTTTATTGCTTGCTGCCCTTATAGGCGCTGCATTTCTTGCTCGTTTTGATAAAACTGAACACTAACACAATCTAAACTATGGATATACAGCAATTGACAACAATTGGGATTTATCATTATCTGACTATATCTGCATTGCTTTTGGGTTTGGGTATTTTTGCTGTAATGACTCGTAGAAATGCTATTGTGATTCTTATGGGGGTTGAATTAATTTTAAATGCAGCCAACATAAATTTTTTGGCATTTTCCAAATATAATGGCGGCATGGAAGGTGTTATGTTTTCGTTGTTTATTATTGTTATAGCTGCCGCAGAAGCAGCAATTGCACTTGCAATAATTATCAATATTTACAAGCTATTTAAAAGTGTTGATGTATCACGTATTGATACCATGAAAGAGTAAAAAATTTTATTTTATTTTTCGTAAACATTTTATAGAACATGCACAGTTTAATTCAGTTATCAATAGTCATACTTCTATTGCCACTGCTATCATTTGTGATTCTTATTTTTTTTAATCGCAGACTTCCGAGGCGAGGCGATTTTATAGGAGTTGGAATTCTTGGTACGGCCTTTGTTTTGTCGCTTTATATTTTTTGGCAAGTTATTGTACAGGCTTATGATCCTGCTTTTAGGGTTGCATGGGATTTCACGTGGATTGATCTTGGAAATGTTCCTGGTGTTGGACCACTAAAAATCAAAATGGGTATTGTGATTGATAACATTGCGTCAATTATGTTGTCAATGGTCACATTGATTAGTTTTCTTGTTCATTTGTATTCCACAGGTTATATGGCAGGCGATAAGAATTATGGTAGATTCTTTGCTTATCTTGGAATATTTACTTTTTCAATGCTTGGTATTATCCTTTCTGATAATCTTTTCGCGATTTATATTTTTTGGGAGCTTGTAGGTCTCTCTTCATACTTACTTATTGGGTTCTTTTTTGAAAAAGAGAGTGCGGCGGATGCACAGAAAAAAGCATTTCTTGCAAATCGCGTTGGTGATATCGGTATGTGGCTTGGTATTTTAATTCTTTATTCACAGTTCCATACGTTTAACTACCAAGAGATTTATGCTAATCTGGCAGCAGGTAAATTTGCTCTTTCTAATGGTTGGCTGACTGCCGCAGGTATTCTGTTATTTATGGGTTGTGTTGGTAAATCAGCACAATTTCCTCTTCATGTATGGCTTCCGGATGCTATGGAAGGTCCTACTCCAGTTTCAGCGCTCATCCATGCAGCTACCATGGTTGCAGCAGGAGTTTATTTTGTAGCTCGTATTTTTGTTGTTTTGACCCCTGATGCCTTGCATGTTATTGCATTTGTGGGAGCATTTACTGCTTTTATGGCGGCAACAATAGCAATAACCCAGCATGATATTAAGCGCGTTCTTGCTTATTCTACTGTATCACAGCTTGGGTATATGGTTCTCGGTTTAGGTGTCGGTGCTTATTCTGCATCTCTATTCCATCTTGTTACTCATGCGTTTTTTAAAGCTTGCCTTTTCTTGGGCTCAGGAGCAATTATACATGCAATGCACCACGAACAGGATATGCGATGGATGGGCGGCTTACGTAAGCAAATGCCTTGGACATTCGTAACCTTTACTCTTGCTACACTTGCACTTGCCGGCTTACCTCTAACAAGTGGTTTTTTGAGTAAAGATGCTATTCTTGCTGGTGCTATTGGATTTGCTGAAGTTGAAGGTGGTGGAATTTATTATTTGATTCCATTTTTAGGTTTTTTCTCTGCTATGTTGACAGCCTTTTATATGGGACGTCAGATATGGCTTGTTTTCTTTGGCGAGAGTCGTACACATCTTAAGCCTGTAGATGATCAACATCACGATCATAATGCGCATGGTAGTCATGATGATGACCATTCTCATCATGGAGTACATGAGGTTGCATGGAATATGAGAGCTCCACTTGTAATTCTCGCAACACTCTCTGTGTTCTTTGTTTATTCGCCTGATCCTCTTGATGGAGCAAAAGGTTGGTTTATGAAGATGATTCCCACACCAGCAACTGTTGTTGGATCATCTAATCCTCAGCAAGGCTTTGTTCATGCAGCAGTTATGCAAGCACCGCATGTTGAGAGTGCGACACATACGGTTCCCGACCCGCAACATGAAGGAACTAATCCCGTAGCTCAACATAGTTCTGCGCATGGAGATCATGTTTATTCAGATCCACGTCAGGCAGCAATTGTTCATGCTGGACATGGTGCGCATTATACGGCTATTTATATATCAAGTGTAATGGTGATTTTAGGTATTGGATTAGCTTGTATATTCTATGTTTTTGGTGTTATCGATCCTGCGAAGACGGCTCTTGCTATAAGACCATTGTATCTTTTTTCTTTTAATAAGTGGTACTGGGATGAGATTTATCAAGCAACATTTATTCGTGGGTCAGTCCTCATTGCAAAAATGTTAAGTTGGTTTGATACTCATGTTGTTGATGGTATCGTCAATGGTGTTGCAACGCTTGTTCGTAAATTTGCTTTCTTGAACAATAGTTTTGATAAACATGTTGTTGATGGTTTGGTTAATTTTACAGCATTTACTGTTAATACTACTGGTGCAGTTTTAAGAAAGTTACAGACTGGAAAAGTGCAGACTTATATTGTCATGCTTATTCTCGTTGTGTTTGGCTACTTTGTCTTTTATTTTTCACGCATAGTTTACTAAGAGACCTTTATTTTAATTAGAAAACCTACAGATACGGAACATGCTGAGTTTAATTGTTTTTCTGCCTATTATTGCCGGTTTGATAATTCTTGCCGTGCCGTCATCACAAAAGCAGATAATCAGAATTGTTTCACTGCTTGCGGCCCTTGCCCAGGGAGTGCTGGCTGTTCTGATCTGGAAAGATTATAATCCTGCGCTTCCAGGTATTACTGCAGGACCCAATGGCAGTCCATTAGGATCATTTCAATTTGTAGAAAGGGTTCCATGGATTAATCTTGATCTTGCTGGATTTGGTCCATTAAATATTGAGTATTTTATTGGTGTTGATGGTATATCTATCACCATGGTTATACTTACAGCCTTGGTTTCAGCTATAGGAGTTCTTTCAAGTTGGCCAATTCAAAAGCAGGTTAAAGGTTATTTTATCCTATATAATTTGCTTGCTACAGCCATGATGGGTTGTTTTGTGGCTTTAGATTTCTTCCTTTTTTATGTTTTTTGGGAAGTTATGCTTCTCCCTATGTATTTTTTAATTGGTATATGGGGTGGTCCAAATCGCGAGTATGCTGCTATTAAGTTTTTTCTTTATACTCTTTTTGGTTCTGTTTTTATGTTGCTTGTTATGATTGGATTGTACTTCAGTGTTACTGATCCTGTGACTGGTAATCATACATTCAGCTTGGTGGCTATGGCGACACAGAGTAACTATATCAAAGATGCTATTCTTGGTCCCGATAATGTTGTATGGCGTTATGTAGCTTTTATTGTTCTCTTTATTGGATTTGCGATTAAGGTTCCGATGTTTCCTTTTCATACATGGCTTCCTGATGCGCACGTTGAGGCTCCAACTCCTATTTCAGTTATTCTTGCAGGTGTGCTTTTGAAATTAGGTACTTATGGAATGATTCGTATTAACTTCCCATTATTTCCAGAAGTGTTTCAAGCGGGCATGTATGTCATTGGTATTTTTGGCGCTATTAATATTATATATGGTGCATTTTGTGCTCTTGCACAGCAGGATCTTAAGAAAATGGTCGCATATTCCTCTATAAGCCACATGGGTTATGTTCTGTTAGGTTTATCTGCTGGCAATAGTGAAGGCATGGTTGGCGCTCTTTATCAAATGTTTAATCATGGCACTATTACTGCTATGCTCTTTTTGCTTGTAGGCGTTATTTATGATCGTGCTCATACTCGTCAGATCGATAAATTTGGTGGGCTTGCAAGTTATATGCCAGTGTATGCCGGACTTGTTACTGTAGCATGGTTTGCATCACTTGGTTTACCTGGGCTGAGTGGGTTTATTTCTGAGGCACTTGTGTTTGTTGGTGCATTTAGTTCTGTAACGACTCGATATATCGCTATGGTTTCAGTTTTAGGTATTGTATTTGGTGCTGCTTATCTGCTTTGGTCTCTACAAAGAATGTTTTTAGGTCAGAGAAAACCAGGTGCAGCTTATGATGTTGTTACTGGCGATGATGGTCATGAGCATATTCATTTTCATGATTGGAATGGTAAGCTTGATCTTGATGCTCGCGAATTGACTATGCTTGTGCCTCTTGTTATTATTACTATTGTTCTTGGTATTTATCCAATGCCAATACTTGGTATGCTGACAGCAAGTATCAATAAGCTTGTTGAAGTGCTTTCACCAGTAGTTTTATCACAGCTTTGATAGTAATTGAAAAGATAGAGACTAAAGAATAAACGAAGAGAATTATGTTCGAGCTACCATCAGGTGCTGAAATTCAGAGTATTATTGCATCTTTAAAAGCAAGTGTTGGGTTTTTTATACCTGAAATTTATCTATCTGTACTTTTTATGCTCCTTATCGTTATCGATTTGGTGACAAAAAGTAAGAAAAATATACTTCTTTCCTTAATCACGTTGAGTGGTCTTACAGGTAGTCTGTTTTTTATCTATCAGCAGCATAGTCTTCAATCGAGCGAATTCTTTTTTGGAATGTATGTTTTGGATGAGTTCGCACTCTTCTTTAAGTATTTTTTTGTTCTTTCAGGTATGCTTGCTGTGGTTGTTACTATGGCAGATGATCAATTTGATAGAGAAGTAAAGAGTATCGGTGAGTATTATGCTCTAATTGTCTCTATGGTGATTGGTATGATTATGATGGCATCGTCACAAGATCTTTTGATGATTTTTCTTTCTATGGAGCTTGTGAGTTTTACCGCTTATATTCTTACAGGTTATTTCAAAAAGAATCAACGCTCATCGGAAGCCGCACTTAAATACCTTATTTATGGAGCAGTCTCATCGGGATTGATGGTTTATGGTTTTTCTCTTCTTTATGGTTTGACAGCTCAGACAAATCTTATTAAAATTGGTATAGAGCTTGCTGCAACTGGTGCTGATAAATCATTGGTGATGATGTTGGCATCTCTCCTTATTATTACTGGTTTTGGTTACAAAATTGGTGCAGTTCCTTTCCATTTTTGGGCACCAGATGTTTATGAAGGCGCTCCTACTCCGATTACTGCATATCTTTCGGTTGCATCAAAAGCCGCTGGCTTTGCTTTGCTTATGCGTTTCTTTTATGTTGCAATTCCACATTCTACAGCTACTTTATCGAGTATAGTTGGTATAGATTGGGTTACTCTTTTGATGATTCTTTCGGTTGCTTCTATGATTTATGGAAATGTCGTTGCATTGTGGCAAAAAAATGTTAAACGACTGCTTGCTTATTCATCGATTGCCCATGCAGGCTATTTGCTCCTTGGTCTTATTGTTATGGGTAAGTTTGGTACTCAGGCTACTCTGTTTTATTTGTTATCTTATTTTCTTGTAAATTTCGGAGCTTTTTATGTAGTCATCTTAATTGCTAATAAAACAGGTAGTGAAAACCTTGATGATTATAAGGGTTTAGGTAAAACAATGCCGGTTGCTGGTGCGGCGTTGACTGTTTTTCTTGTTTCATTAGTAGGTTTACCACCAACAGTTGGTTTTATTGGTAAACTGATGATTTTTTCTGCTCTACTCGCTAAAGGTTCAGTGTATCTGTGGTTAGCATTTATCGGTATAATGACAAGCGTTATTTCACTGTATTATTATATGTTAATCCCACTTAACATGTATTTACGTGAGCCACAACAAGCCACTGGAAAAGCAATGAATACTGGAATTGTTCCAAAAGTAATCATGTCGGTGCTTATGGCGTTAACTATTTATTTCGGCTTGTTTTTTACATCCTTATCTGACTTTTCAAAGTACTCTTCGTCACTCTTTGGTATTGTTCTTCAGTAATTCTGCGCTGTTGAGTTTATATATATAAAAATCGTGTTAAAAGCGTGAATTTGGCATCATTAAGATGTGTGACTTCACGCTTTTAATGTGTATATGGTCATTAATTTTAATTATTTTACCTATAATCAATAGTAAATATCAGTGATACTGTTTAAATTGTTAGAATTTATGTATTGATGAATTTAATTATTCAAACCAAACGTTGAAAAAATGAAGCTATCAAAGAAATATTTAATTCCAACAGTGTTGGGCTTTTTGGGTTTAAGCTCACCGACCTTTGCAGCGACACCAACAGGTGTTTCTAACTATACACCAAATAATCACGGCAAATCAGTAACTACCCCTGTGGCTTGGGGTGCATCTAATAATGTTGTGTTTATGGGTGCTGGCGGGACTTATCACTCTCCATATTCGGATAAGGGTGATGGTGCGGCAGTACTTGGGTTTGGCTTGGGGGATCCAAAAAAAAATGTTGGTGTGCAGGTAACCTTTATGTCTCTTGATATATCGCACTGGGGAGAGTACTCTTCAGCTATTCATCTTTCAAGAGATTTAGGGAATGCTGATGCTATAGGTGTTGGTGTTGAAAACATAATGCTGACTGATGGTGGTGACTCTGGTCAAAGCTATTACGTTGTTTATAGCCGTGCTTCTCAAGATCCTTCGGTGATTAATCCAAAAACGAACAAGTCAAAATTACATTATAGTGTTGGTGTTGGTAAGGGTCGATTCAGTGATATGAGTCCAAAGGATAAAGAGCATGGTAAAGGTGAGCACGGTACATACGCATTCGGTAACGTTTCGTATGAAGTGTATGATACGTGTAATGTTATTACCGATTGGAATGGCATGAACCTTAATGCGGGTTTATCTAAGTCATTTATGATTGAAAAAATTCCATTTGCTGTAACCGTCGGTGTTGCTGATCTTACTGGTTATTCTGGTGACGGTGCACGTTTAGTTGTTGCTGGTGGTTTTGGATTTAAATTGTAAGAACTTTAAACGATACTCATTATGAAAAAAAAAATTATAGGTACAAGTATTTTGGTGGCTGGGTTATGTATTTATCCGATTACCTCTCAAGCTGTATCAAACTATTCTGATATTTCCGCCGGAGCTCCTGTCAATACGATAGGATCAATGGTTGGTTCTGGAGTTAGTGGTAGTATTGGTTCTTCAGCCAGTGATTTTGTAGCGCCAGTAGCGCCAGTAGCGCCAGTAGTGCCAGTAGCGCCAGTAGCACCAGTAGCACCGACAGGTCAGACAGGAACAACCGGTCAGACAGGAGCAACCGGTCAGACAGGAGCAACCGGTCAGACAGGAGCAACCGGTCAGACAGGAGCAACCGGTCAGACGGGAGCAACCGGTCAGACGGGAGCAACCGGTCAGACAGGAACAACAGGTCAGACAGGAGCAACCGGTCAGACGGGAGCAACCGGTCAGACGGGAGCAACCGGTCAGACGGGAGCAACCGGTCAGACGGGAGCAACCGGTCAGACAGGGTCTACTGGCAATACACAGCAAGGTGGTGGTACTGCACAGCCAGGCAGTGCGTCTAAACCAAGTGTAACATCAAAACAGAGTGGTGGTGTTAAAACAACAAAAGCTGGAACAAGAGGTGGTATAAA
>CAIQSY010000092.1 GCA_903874585.1 uncultured Chlorobiaceae bacterium
AGCCGTCCGATGGATTTCAGCCAAAAACAGAGTGCTGTTGCGGCAGCTCCCACCGGCTCTGTGCCAAGTGCGTTGCGCCAATGGCCGATTCAGCTTCATCTCGTATCGCCAGAAGCCTCTTACTTCCATGGCTCCGATCTTTTACTTGCTGCCGATTGCACTGCCTTTGCTGTTGGCGATTTCCACGGCTCCTTTATGCGTGGCAAAAGCTTGGCAATTGCCTGCCCGAAGCTCGATTCCAACATGGAAATTTATGTTGAAAAACTTACTGCAATGGTTGATTTGGCACGTCTCAATACCATCACCGTGGCGATTATGGAGGTGCCTTGTTGCGGTGGTTTGATGGCAATGGTGGCTGAAGCGCTCCGAAAAGCATCGCGCAAAGTTCCCGTAAAAAAAGTGGTCATCGGTGTTCAGGGCGATGTGTTATCGGAAGAGTGGGTTTAGGATGATGTTGGATGATGGATTTTGAATGTTGGATTGGGGAAGGTTTTTTTAGTAACTGAAGAAGTAAGAGCGATGCTTAAAGATGCGATGGGTGGTTATCGCGGGACAGAGTGTGAGATCAGCCGGATTATTCTGGAACATCCCGACAATGCGGAAGCGTGGTACAATCGAGGCAATGACCGTGGCAGTTGCGGAGAGTTTGCGGGTGCCGTCAGCGATTACACCATGGCGCTCAAACTTGGTCTGCGCTATCGAGAAGCGGTCAATGCTTACGGCAACCGTGGCATGGCACGCATTGAAACCGGTGATGTGGAGGGCGCACTCGAAGATTTCAGCGAGATTATTACACGCAAACCAAAAAACCTCTGGATGTTGCGCACCGCTTATGTGAACAGAGCTTTATTACGAGAGAAAAAGGGTGATGTTGCTGGTGCAATGGACGATCGGAATGCAGCACAACGGTTGTCACCAAATAACAACAACAAATAAAATAAGGGAGAAAACAATGGGAATGTCATGTAACCAATGCCAGGAGAGCATTCACGGCACAGGATGCCGCGCAAGAGGCGTCTGCGGTAAGGATGAGTTGACCGCAAAACTTCAGGATGTGCTGATTTATGCAACCGAAAGTCTTGCGCTTTCAGCGGAACAACAGGCTGGAGCAGTTTCCAGAAAAGTGGGTCAACTTATCAGCGAATCGCTCTTTGTTACCGTCACAAATACCAATTTTGATGAAGATGCCATTGTTGCACAGATTGTAAAAACGCTTGCCATGCGCGATGAGCTGAACAGCCAACTTGCTTGCAAACCTGCGCACGATGCCGCGCAGTGGAGTGGTAGTTCAAAGGATGATTTTCTTGCAAAAGCACCATCAGTTGGCATCGAAAGCCTCAGCGACAATGAAGATTTGCGTTCATTGAAAAGTTTGATACTCTACGGCATCAAAGGGTTGGCAGCCTATACCGATCATACCGCAGTGCTTGGCTATCACGATGATGAGATTTACACTTTTTACGTCAAAGGGCTTGCTGCATTGACGAAAGAACTTTCAGTTGATGAGCTGACTGAGCTCACGCTGGAGACCGGCGCCGTTGCTGTTAAGGCAATGGCATTGCTCGACAAAGCTAACACCACAACCTACGGTCATCCAGAAATTACCATGGTGAAAACTGGTGTTGGAAAAAATCCCGGTATCCTCATTTCAGGTCACGACTTGCGCGATATGGAAGAGTTGCTGAAGCAGACAGAAGGCACCGGCGTTGACGTTTATACGCATTGCGAAATGTTGCCAGCACACTACTATCCTGCTTTCAAAAAATATTCGCACTTTGTCGGCAATTATGGTAACTCATGGTGGATGCAGGATAAAGAGTTTGAGTCGTTCAACGGCCCTATTCTGATGACCACGAACTGCATTGTGCCAGTGCGCGAAGCCTATCGCAACCGCATGTTCACGACCGGCATGGCTGGTTATCCTGGACTGAAACATATCCCTGCAAGAGCAGAGGGTGGAGAGAAGGATTTCTCCGCACTTGTTGCTTTGGCGAAAACTTGTAAGCCACCTGTAGAGCTTGAAAATGGGCTGATTGTTGGTGGTTTTGCGCACAACCAAGTGCTTGCGCTTGCCGACAAAGTTGTTGAGGCGGTCAAGTCTGGTGCAATCAAACGCTTTGTCGTGATGGCTGGTTGCGATGGTCGCCACGCTTCACGCCGTTACTATACCGACGTTGC
>CAIQSY010000093.1 GCA_903874585.1 uncultured Chlorobiaceae bacterium
TTTGTGAAACTAACCCTGAAACTAACCCTTATTGAGAGCAAATAATGTAACAAATTTTTTAGCAAGAAAAGTTCATGCGTGATGGAGGGACAAGAACATGATATGGGTGATTATTGCACACGGGCAGCGCTTTTAACCACCAGCATTTCAGCAAGCAGCAACAGAAACGCTGCAAGTACAAAATAGTGTGCAACTGGTTCGCGCTCGGCAGGCTCCATAACCCAGCGGGAGGCTGCCGCTGTACGATTAATGGCATCAGCCACCTCTTGAGCCGCTGTATGTTCCGCGCGACTGCGAAAATATGCCCCGCCGGCATCACGCGCCAGCGACTGCAATGTCTCTGCTCTGAAACTGCTCATCACCACACGACCACGCTCATCACGTTTTGGTACACCGCCTTTTGTGGGAATAACGACTGGCTGAGTCCCACCAATTCCTATCACCATAAGAGCAATACCCGCTTTTTTCAATTGTTGAGCTGCTGCACGAACATCGCCAGCGTGGTCTTCACCATCGCTCACAAGCACCACAATTTTTTCACCTTTCACCTCAGCCGCAAGGCGATTTTCAGCTTCTGGATTGAGCAACTCCTCGGCAAGTTGCAGTGCGGGACGAAAAGCTGTTCCCTGCTCCTCAATCAGCTCGGGTGAAGCCATGCCAAGCAATGCATCACATGCCGCCTGATCAGCGGTTAACGGGCACTGCACCAACGGTGATCCGGCAAAAAGCAGCGTCGCCCGCCGACCGCCACGCACGGCATGGCTGATGCGGATAATCTCCTGCTTCGCCTGACCGAGTCGATCGGGCGAAACATCTTGCGCTAACATACTTCGTGAAATATCGAGCATAAAAACCATATCGGCGCCATTGCGCAGCACCGGCTTGTTCCCACGGCACAAACTCGGTCCGGTAAAGGCTATCAGCAACGAAGCAACCGCCAAAAAGATGAGCAGCTTCTTCAGCAAAACCACCCGACGGCGCAAACGTGGCATCATAGCATCAGCAACAGATTTTGCAACAAGCAGCTCACGCAAAGCAAATTCGCGCACAAAACCATAGCCAAGCAGAACCATAAGTGGAATCAGCAAAAGCAGATATACCGCATGATCAGGCCAAGTAATACACATAACACTTTTCTTTCCAACGATTTACGGTATGCGCAACAAGCGCGTATTCGACAGCACAACGTCCAGCAGCAGCACAAGAGCGACAAGAACGATGGTGAAAAAAAGCCCGGAACGCTGCTCCATCACCACGCCAGCATGATGCCGTTTCTCCTGCTGATCAATGGTGCGGATGCTCTTCTCAAGCGCGGCAGCATCATCAACCTTGAAATAATCGCCACCAGTCATTTCAGCAACATGTTGCAACGACTCGGCAGTGTTTGCTGAACTATTTTGTGCAATGTTACCAATGTCCACAGCGATTTCAGACTGATCATCCACTGTTTTAAAACCGGCGTTGATGGTGTAAATACGAACACCCTCGCGTGCAGCAAGCGTTGCAGCAGTTGCCGGACCAACCTCGCCCGCATTATTTTCACCATCAGTAATCAAGATAATCACCTTGCGCAACGACTCTGCTGCTTTAAGGCGGTTTAACGCAATAAGAATTGCTGAACCAATTGCGGTACCATCATCGTTGATAACCGTTGGCGAAAGATGATCGAGCAACAACGCAAGCACGTTGTGATCGAGCGTTAAAGGGCACTGGGTGTAGCCCTCGCCCCGAAAAACCACAAGCCCGATTCGGTCGCTGGTGCGGCGCAGCACAAACGTGCGGGCAACCTCACGTGCAGCATCGAGGCGGCTTTGACCGGCAACATCACGCTGCTGCATCGACTCCGAAATATCAAGTGCAAGCACCACATCAATGCCTTGCGCCTCCGCTTCGCTCTGATGAAACAGCAGACGCGGTTCAGCAAGTGCAACAACCATGAGCAACAGCACCAGCCAGCGCAGCCGGTGCGGCAGCAAACGCACCCATTGCGGTGCCGCAAATCCTGAATTTTTCAGGCGTTCTATATCGGGGAAAAATATGGCGGGACCTCCTTGACGCTCACGACGCGCTTTCAGCCGAACGATGATAATGAGCGGCAACAAAAGCAGTAACCACCACGGTTGTGCCAGCTCAAGACGCGGTATTGATGAAAGCCATTCAAGCATAAAGCAAAAGAGTCAACAGATAAAGCAAGCTGATACCAGATACAGTATGTCAAAAAAATAACCGTCGCACAACCACGCAAAAACATCAACCACTGAGTCACCAAATCTTCTCATTTATTAATCGCGAAATGGCAGCCTGAGGTTGTGCTGTAACCGTAATTTTCGTTATACTCTACCTTTTGCGCAATCCTTCTGTTCCCCCCGTGATGTGTGCAAAGTATCAGTCAGTAACCCAAGATGAAAAAATATGAACATTCATGAATATCAAGGTAAGGATATCCTGAGAAAATTCGGGGTTGCCGTGCCAAAAGGAATTGTAGCTCACTCACCTGATGAAGCAAAACAGGCGGCTGAGCAGCTTTTTGAGGAGACAGGGTCGCCTGTTGTGGTGGTAAAAGCGCAGATTCATGCTGGTGGCAGAGGAAAAGCTGGTGGAGTTAAACTTGCCAAATCTCCCGAAGAGGCATTTGAAATTGCTTCAGCGATGATTGGCACAACGCTGGTAACGCATCAGACTGGTCCAGAGGGCAAAGAGGTAAGGCGGTTGCTTGTTGAAGAGGGAATGAATATTGAGAAAGAGTTTTACGTTGGCATAACGCTTGATCGTTCGACCTCGCGCAATGTGCTGATGGTTTCAACCGAAGGCGGCATGGAGATTGAGAAGGTTGCTGAAGAGACTCCTGAACGTCTTTTGAAGATCCAGATTGATCCGCTTTTTGGTATGCAGGGCTTCCAGGCTCGCGAAGCCGCATTTTTTCTCGAGCTTGAGGGCGATCAGTTCCGTAACGGCGTTAACTTTATCACTGCTCTCTACAAAGCATACACCGCTATTGACGCATCACTTGCAGAGATTAATCCGCTGGTTATCACCAAAGAGGGCAAAGTGCTTGCGCTTGATGCAAAAATCAATTTTGACGACAACGCACTCTACCGCCACAAAGATTTTATCGAACTGCGCGATATCCACGAAGAGGATCCATTTGAAGTTGAAGCCTCAAAATCAAACCTCAACTACATCCGCCTTGATGGCAATGTCGGCTGCATGGTAAATGGTGCAGGACTTGCAATGGGCACCATGGACATGATTCAGCTCGCTGGCGGCAAACCAGCCAACTTTCTCGATGTTGGTGGTACAGCAAGCCCGCAGACGGTTGAAGAGGGCTTCAAAATTATTATGAGCGATAAAAATGTCCGTGCAATTCTGGTCAACATTTTTGGCGGTATCGTCCGTTGCGACCGTGTTGCGGCTGGTATTATTGAAGCTGCTAAAAAGATTGATCTGCACCTGCCGGTGATTGTGCGCCTTGAGGGTACCAATGCACCACTCGCTCAGGAGATGCTTGATGCTTCAGGCTTAAACCTCATTGCAGCAAAAGGATTACGCGATGCAGCACAGAAAGTACAGGAAGCACTTGCCGTTGCTTGAGCTTGCCCGTCGTGCTGAAATGCTCGGCTACACTTTTTAACACACCAACACCTCGCAGAACATTTTTTGCGGGGTGTTGTATTTTAATGTCAATCCACCCTGAAACCAATGAAACCAGTAAAATTATTAGCAAGCGCTGCTCTTCTCTTTGCGGCTATCCAGATCATCCCTTATGGCAGAAGCCACGAAAATCCGCCAACCACAGGCGACGCACCATGGGATTCACCCCGAACGCAGGAGCTGTTTAATCGCGCCTGCAAAGATTGCCACTCGAACAACACGGTCTGGCCTTGGTACAGCTCAATTGCGCCAGTATCGTGGTTGACACAGGTTGATGTTACGATTGGGCGTAAAAAATTTAATGTTTCTGAATGGGGACGCGCTGGTAAAAATGAGGGCGATGAAGCCACGGAAACGGTGCGAACAGGCAAAATGCCGATGTTCATCTACCTGCCAGCGCATCCTGAGGCAAAGCTGAACGCCACCGAAAAAGAGGAGCTGATTAAAGGATTGGTTGCCACCTTTGGCGACAAAAAGTGATATGATTGCACCATTGCGCTGCCCTGCTGAAATTGCAGGGCAGCTTGGATTTATGATGACACGCAAGTTAATCCAACGATTGCGCCAATTGTTATATGGCAAAAAAGGTACTGCATGTACAGGTTAACGCTGTTCTCTTCATTTGAACATGTCATGCACCTTGTCCACCAAAAGAACACTCAGCCACATTCGTTGCCGTTTTTTGCGCTGATAAGGAAACGCTTCCTGCAGCGCACAAATCACCAGCAGCATGGCTGATTCGTGCCATCTGTCCGGATGATTTTCCAGCCACTTGCCCACCACGGCGCACACCTGCCCTTGCGTTGTTCTCTCAGGCGTAGTAAATATCCAGCGGTTACACACATCGCACACGCCCGCCACATATCCACGGTAATCGCCAATATTGATATCAACGGCAATTTGACCACTCTCAATTTTTTTGTATTCCCGCCACAACGACACCAAATCGTAGCCACTTATCATACTCTACAGAAAAATATGGGAGAAAATGCGGACTGTTGCTCATTTCCAACTTTAAAAACGCTTTTGATAGATGTGGCAATAGGGATGATGACCTGTTTTCTTGTAATAATCCTGATGATAATCTTCTGCATTCCAGAAGGTTCCTGCCTTTTCAACGCTTGTAGCGACACGATACCCTTTACGGCGCAGTTCGTCAAGTAACGCTTCAGCCACCTTTTTCTGCATTTCATCAAGATAAAAAACGGCAGAACGATATTGCGTACCAACATCGGGTCCTTGCCGATTGACTTGTGTCGGATCATGAATCTCAAAAAAGAGCTTGGCAAGCGTTTCGTAGTTCACCTGTGCAGGATCAAAATCCACTGCAACCGCTTCAGCGTGTCCTGTTTTGCCACTGCACACCTGTTTGTAGGTGGGATGATCAACTGAGCCGCCAATATAACCCGATGTGGCAGAAAGTACACCCTTCATGCGACCAAAATGGTACTCAACGCCCCAGAAACATCCACCGGCAAAAATTGCGCGCTCTGTTGCTGCCTTTGCCACCGCTTCCGGCACAAAACTGAGCGAGAGCGAGTTGACGCAATGGCGAACGTTTTTGGTGGTTAACATCTCCCTGAAAAACACGTGCCCAAGATGAGCGCCACACGTTGCACACACAATCTCCGTGCGCCGTCCATCAGCATCGGTTACTTGACGTACTGCGCCATCAATGGCATCGTCGAAGCTGGGCCAGCCAGTACCAGAATCAAATTTAGCGGATGAGTGAAACAGCGGAGCATCGCATCGCCGACAGAGATACGTTCCATCTGCATTGTTGAGATAATATTGACCACTGCCCGGTCGTTCAGTGCCTTTATGCACAATCACCCGCTCTTCATCGGGCGTTAACGGATTGTATTTCATTGTATGCTTTTCCTTCGCTCTATGAGGTTAAAAATAGTGTTTACCAGCGTCGAGAAAGGCTTATCCCGTATGATGAGCTGGCAAGTTCGGGTTGTACATTCCACCCTTTTTGTGGTTCTGTAAAGAGCAGACTGCTCCCGATACCAATCACTGCACCAGCAATCACATCGCGGGTATAGTGCTGTTTTGCTTCGACGCGGCTGTAGCCTACAAATGACGCGACTACATAGGCAGGAATACCATAATTCCAGCCATAACGTTCACGAATAAACTCAGCTGATGCAAATGAGGTGGAGGCGTGCCGTGATGGAAAAGAGTGGTCGCCACCATTTGGGCGAGTTGCCGGAATGGTATATTTCATGCCCATGGTTACAACCGTCGCAAGTGCACCAGATTTTACCAGTTGCGTCACTCCTTCACGATCGTGCTTTGCGAGCGCCAAACCAGCTCCGCTGATGGGCAAAACCACTTGCAGCACATCGCCCGCTGTCTCTACAGCATCACCGGCTACAGCGAAATTGCCAGCAGGCATCAGCAAAAGAAGCAACAGCGCCAGCAATGTTCGGAAACGATCGATACCATGCGCTCTCTTCGACTCAATGACGTGATTTTCTCCATTCATGTTGCCACTCCTCCAGATTTTAATAAATAAAGCTATCCATACGTTGCAAAAATGATACTCAAGTCCTATACTACGGCTTCAAAATTATGGACAATTAGCTCAGTTGGTTAGAGCGTTCGCCTCACACGCGAGAGGTCAAAGGTTCGAGTCCTTTATTGTCCACCCTCTTCCCTTACCTGCGCCAGCAAACCCATACTGCTTTTAAGTTATTTTCTAATAAGCAAATAGTGAACAAAAATTGAACTCTGACGAGCTATAATATATGCAAAACCGTTTGGGTTTTTCTCGGTCAACGCGAAACCAATGGTTCATCATCAATCCGAGTTGGAGTTTCGTCTGAAGAAAAA
>CAIQSY010000094.1 GCA_903874585.1 uncultured Chlorobiaceae bacterium
ATTGGTGCAATTATAAGTATTATCGAGAGCGTTGTTTACGTGACGATTGCCATACAATTACAATTCCACATTGGTGCAATAATAAGAAAAGAGGTTATCGTAGTTGGAGCAGCGATGCTTACCATATTTCAATTCCACATTGGTGCAATTATAAGCCGTTACGATAACGGCTGTAAAGTAGCGATTTTATTGGAGCTCGGATGATAAAAAAGCTAAATTTTGTCGTCAGGTGGCAATAACGCAAAAAAGCCGGAGGTCTGACGACTCTTGTAATGTATTATATTCAGAAGAGTTAAAAAACAGAAGGAAAAAAATTCTTTGAAACATTGTTTGAATTTATGAAATGGTGATACCCTGACGACATACATACGGATGCAAAAGAGTGCTAAGCCCAACAAAATTCATAATATGCACATGTTTTACAGAATTTTTTATTAATCCGTTCAGGAGCTTTCTCCTGATTGATAATGCTTGTCATGTCATCGAAAATTTCTTGTATTTTCAGTTCATCATCTTCTGTCAAAACAACATCCAGCGTTTTCTTGAGTTTTGGATAATCAAGCTTACCAGTAACATCTTCTACACCAAAACTTTTCAGATAATATAAATAATACTTCAATTGCCACAGATGAGCTTGCTCCATTTTATCCGATTTTTTCACCTCATGCACAACTTTATGCTGCTTATCATAAAAATCGAGCACTGCGCCATCGCTTAACTGAATCTCATGGTGCTCACGAGGATAGGTGGTTTCACTGATAAGCTTCCCTTCCTCAACCACACTGAAATCACTTTCAAACTGCAATTGACGATCAAACAACCACAGCTTGCGATGGCAGATAAAATAGTAGCTTATTTTTGTACCATTAACCTTAGGATTGAGCATATTTTATCATATAAAATTAGAAGCAGAATGTTTTTCAGTACCGATAATCTCCTTATGCATATACTTACCATTCAGCTCAAAAAAGATAACCGAATCCATCTCTTCATGGCAAAGACGCGACACCTCATACCTCAATTTCTGATATGATGCAGGAGTCATTTCACCTTCAAAAACAGAATTTTGAATATGGTGCATATATTTTCGGAATATTTTCAACATCTTTCCAACCCTTTTTTCTCCAACATCGTAAACAGCTATGTAGTACATTTTCTTTCAGGATTATGAATTTTAAATTTTGGATTATGGATGTTTATTTAATGATAATGATTCGCTGGTTGTTTTAACTATTGACGTTAAAATTTTGATTAATCTCTCAACATCATTAAGATTATCGGTATAATCAATATCAATAATTCGTGATTTCTCCAACAATCTCAACCAATATCGAGTTTCACGTGCTTCTTTTGCCGCAATGGATATTTTTGACAAAAAATCTTTCCTGCTTTGTGCTGCAATTCCCTCCTCAACATTCGCACCAATACTTGTTCCAGCCCTTAATAACTGCTTTGATAACACATACTCTCTCTTTTCCACAAGCAACTTATACAGCTCAATAATAGTAAGTGCAAACTCAAAACTTCTTTCCTGCACTACATTCTCTTTCATCTCGCATCCCTCTACATTGATCATCAAAAATCAACAAACATCTCCTAATCAAAAATCAATAATCCAAAATTCAAAATCAACAAATCACCACCAGCTTCTAAACCCGTGATAGGTGTCTTCTCCAATGAGGTGTTTGATGAGTTTATAGCATTCAAGGCGAATAAGGCGCCGGTACGAAACATTGCGATCAAGACTGCGATGTTTAAACGTGGTTCGCATACGCTCTTCAAACTCTTTGACTACAATTTTTCTGCCGGCATCGTTCAGATGGCAGAAATTGAGCGCTGTGGTAAAATGCTTTGCCTGAATCTCTCTGGTGTTGACCAGCTTGAAAATCATCCGGTCTATAAACATCGGTTTAAAAATCTCTGCCATATCGAGCGCCAACGAAAAGCGGCGTTCTGAGGGTTCATGCAGAAACGAAACCGTCGGGTTGAGCTGTGTCCGATAGATTTCGGTGAGGCAGGCGGAATACATCAGGCTGTTACCGAACGACACCAGCGCATTAATGGCGTTATCAGGCGGACGTTTCACTCGTTCTGAAAATGAAAACGCAGGATCAGCCGAGCGAAGCAGGTGTTGCCATGTTTGATAATAGAGCTTGCGAATATTCCCCTCAATGCCCATCAATACAGGAATTTCCGATGCACTGGCAAGTGATGCTGTGAGTGTTTCAATTTGCGCAATGGTATGCAAAAGCATGTCGAGACTCCCCTCTCCCATTGCCCCTTGTCGCGAATCTGCGGTATAATATTTCAAGTTTCGCGCAATGTTTGCCGCCGCTGCTTCAATAAATTCGCGGGCAATCTCCATGCGTTTTTTCAGGGTACTGTAATGCTTCACCTGATGCACAACCACATATCCCGACAGCAGATGTTCGCGCGGATAGTATGATCCCGAATAAAATCCGTAGTAGTTGAACAGGTGCATGGGGATGTGGTACCGCGTCAGAAAGTTCATGAACTTTGTGTTGAAGTTCACCTCCCCGAATACAAAAAATGAGTCAATGTTGTTGATTGGAATCACTCTCCGAGCAGCCGTATTCAGCTTGTCATCCTGGACTGGATTGAGCGAGTAGTTTTCCTGCTCGTCAGGTTCAAGATAGAGTGATGGATCGGTTTCGATTGAAACTTCATCTTGTGTGACATAGGGCACAAAGCAAATGGTGTTCTCTCTGCGCATGAGAACACCATTTGAGAAGATGTAGAACGGTTGTTTTGTTGGAATTGTTTGTGACATAAACAAAACAGAAAGTTATCACTATCAAATGTATCAATCTCTTGATGATTGCTTTAATTGATGTTCGTAATCAAAGCCACTCATTTTTTCTATCAAAGCTTTTTCTGCCTCATCAAGCGCATTAATGGATTCTCTTTTAGTTCTAATATAGCCACCCGCAGCTAATGTAACATAGGTTTCAACGCCATTTATCTCTTCTTCTATAATAGGTTCAGCTTTATTTTCTTCATCTTCTTTCAGTTTAGCTCTAATGCTCCCTGCTATTTTGTTAGCATTCTCTGAAATAGAAACTGCCAATGTTTCCATTAAACTAAACGTGCGAGCTTGATTTGAACTAATTGTCCAATTAATTATTGCATTCGCAAGTCCTTTAATCAAACGTTCACGGGTTTCTTTTGGTGCAACTAAGCATAAACCAAAAACCGTTTCAGCTTCCATCCACCCAGCCTCGCGTAAACGAGCTTCAGTTGTTTCCGTAATTTCTGGTTCAAATTTATTCAAGGATACGCAAAACAAACGGCGCAAATCAATTGCTATGTCTTGAACAAAAAGTCCCGTTGCTCTTTTATTATCAGGAATCCATTTTCTACTTAAACTTCTATCTTTTCCCACTAAAAGCGTTTCTATTTCTTCTTCGGTTAACGCTTTACCTTGATCATTTCTTACAATCACCTTATTATTAGGTCTATCACTTCTATCAAATGAGATATTTTCTGAACCAACGCCAGAAAGTAATGGATGAAGCCCTCTCATTGCAGAAATAGATAAAGGACTTCTTCTTTTTAACGTTCTATCTTTTCCACCTTTAGCAGCTTTCATCCAGCCACCAAATAGTTGATCTGAATAAGTTGGATCACAGGTTGCATAAACCTCTCCTTCTTTCATCACCTTATTTTTATCAACATCAAATAGAAATGTAGTTGGGGATGGGACTTCACTTAAAGCTACAGAAAGAGCATCAATAATTGAGCGCTTTATTTGCTGCCCACTAGAATATGGAATATAACGACTAAACTGAGGATCATAATATGTTTTTTGTCCATCAGCGACGCAAAAAACGGTATGCTCAGCTCTCTTGAGCGTTCTCACATAAATTGTACTCATGGTTATATTTATTTAGAGTTTATGAATTTCTTTTGCGTTCTGCATAAGCGTAGTCAAATTTGACTAGTACAACAAAGTACCCAAAATCCTCAGCCGTCATCAAGTGTACTTTATCTCGCAAACTCTTAAACATTTCAAGCTTGCTTTCATCAACATCTTTAATCAATGTTGTAAGCGCCTCTAAAAAAGGTTTTTTGCCTTTTGCAGCTAAAAGCTCTGATTGAATAAGATTTTTTCGATCAGTTTTTTGCGTGCCTTCTCTATATTCGTGAAGTGCTATGGCAACTTCAGAAGTATATTGTAGCGATTCTTCTTTATTTTTTGTTATCATTGCTAATAACCATGTTTTGTAGGTTCTGAAAGTAATAAGGTTTTGATAATCTTTTTGCTCGGCATTGCATCTCCGAACATTATAATCTTCTTCTAACTCTCCTTTTTTTTGAGTGATTTCAGGTTTAATTAATTTTAAGTTTGAATCTTTTCCATAATATTTTCTTAAGTCTTTTGGTTCTAAAGCTTGCAAGCCTATAGCACCAAATTCACACGCTCGTTTTATATGAAGTCCAAATAGTGCTTCATATTCTTTAGTATCATGTAGTGCAGCTTGCTCACCGAATAAGATTTTATAATAAGTGATTAATTTTCTCGCTTGAGAAAAATAAAACGGATAAAAACCAAGTGTTTTATTTGTTTGTCCTAAGCTATAAACATAGCCACACAATGTTTGTGCGGGAAATTGATTTGAAATATTAAAAAAAAGTTCATTCCATTGTATTGTATTGACTTCAATCACCTTATCATTTCGAGAAATAACATTGAGTGTTTCCATTCTTGCAAAATTAAAATCATCACGAAAATCTTTACCATATACGAAATTTAGCCATTGCCCATTCCATGTATTAATTTGATTTCCTCTAAGTTCAGTTAATGTAGAATCGTTTAAGTATTTACGATATATCTTCCAACCTTCATAAAGCTTTAACAAAATTTCAGGTTCGTTAAAGAAAATTGAATAACCACCAGCTATACCAATACCTAAACCACTGCCAATCCAAGATAAATATACATCTTCGCATTCAATTTGTAAATCAATATCCGTAACAAGTCCAGATGTTGTAGCGTATTCATTTACTTCAGACGCAGAAAAACCTATAGCTATACTTGCATCTATTTCTCTATTAGCTATTTTTTGATGTAAGTTTTCCAATTTTTCTAACCGTTCATTGAGCGTTAATGATTCCGGTTTTTGACCAGACTTCATTTGAACAAAAGGTGAATTTGTAACCCACTGCATATACTTTGAATGATTAAAAAAACATTCAAAATACATTGTATTAAAAAATTCTTTTGGCGAAAGATTTTCAAAAAATCTTTCATTATAAGCGTCTAAAAACGTCCGTCCTATTGTTGATGCTATCATAATTTTATAAAAATGAGTATTCTACATTATAATTTTCAAATTTTAAAAATTCCGTAACTATTCCTAATTCGTTACTATAAGCCTTATCAGGAATAATAAATGGAGCTGAGCCGTATAACTCTTTTAATTGCTGAAGATTTTTCACCATATAATATTGTGTACTAATTTCCATTTTATAGCGTTCTTCATATCTTGCCTGAAGATAAGCTTCTTTATCACTTTCAAGAATACAACTCACGCTATCAATATCCAATAATTCAAGAAGCAGTGCTTTGCTATTATGAGTTAATTTATCAATACTCCATTTCTCAGTTTCTTTAAAAACAGAGTGTTCTTCAATTTTTAAAAAATCAATTTTGGTAAAAACGCTATCAATTATGCCTTGTAATCCTTTTTCTTCTAAAACTTCTCCATTTGGCAACAACTCATAACTTTTCTTTATATTATCAAAATTATAGGGTCTTGCCTCTTTTGCATTATCGGATGGTGATAAAACATAAATGGGTTTATATTTACCAATAGTTTCTTTAGTTCTTTTTCTATTGACCCTGCCAAATCGTTGAATAAGTGCATCTAATGGTGCGGCTTCCGTAACCATAACATCAAAACTAATATCCAAACTAACCTCAACAACTTGTGTTGAAACCACAATGCACGCTTCTGTAGAAGTATTAAAATCACCAGTTTCTTTTCCCCCTTCATCAAGGCCCATCAACAAGCGTTCCTTTTCATCTCTATCGCCTTTGGTAAATCTACTATGAATTAAAAGAATTGGAGTTTCAGGAAACATTTCTTTTAGATTGGAATATTGCTCTTGCGCTGCTTTAACCCGATTACAAACAACAAGAACTTTTTTCTGCTGATTAACTGATTGCTTTATAACCTGAACGGCGTTATCCCAACTCTCAATTTTATGAATAATATGACGGTTAAACTGCTCTAATTCATTTTTGTTCAACCGAACTTCCAATACATTTTCTTTTCCAAATAATTCAATAATTTTATTGTAAAGTAGTGTTGGCATTGTCGCCGTTCCAATATGAATATTGCAGCCAAGATATTTAAGCACCTGAACTATTTTTAGCACAATTGCCCTTGTTACATCAGTATAAGTGTGGATCTCATCTAAAATAACATCACAACCTTTGATATCCATAATCATAGCCTCATAGCCATTTGTACCAAAAGCAATAGCAGCAATTTGATGAGGCGTAAGAACTTTTATAGCAGCACCAACATGACCCTGAATAATTTTTTCTTCTTTAGATTTACCATCCAAAACAATTTTTGACGCTGCATGGAGTAAGCGAATATCTATTTCAGGATTATCGCTTGCAAGATCGTTTTTTACACGCTTATACATCGCGTTGATTGAAGCTTGAAACGGCAAGGTATAAAAAACACGACCTTTGCATCTTTTGAATAAAAAGTCTGTTTTACCCGCACCAGTAGAAGCCACAACCACTGTATGTTTCTTTTCAGATATAGCGTTTTTTAATGATAGTGGATAAAGCTCATCTTTACGATTATAGAAATCGAGTTTTGGTTTTTTGAAAAGTCTCTCAAGATAAATATCTGTTTTGCCAGCAAGCGCTGATGCAAAATGGTCAGCAGCCATTAAGAGACCTCTCCATTCAGAATATCCTCTTTGCCGTACAACCAATTCACAATATTCTAAAACCTTATTATAATTGCGTTCCGCTTCAGTTATACTTATATCACAAACATCAATTCCAAAAGCATTTAAAATTGCAAATGCACTATTTTTCCATAATTCCCAATCTTTACTATGAAGTTTAAAAGAATCATCACGTTTATTTTCTAAATCGAGTATTCCTTTTTCCCCTTTATCATATAAAATAGATTTATGATGAGCAATTATCATTTCAATTAAAAATGAATGAATTTTTTCATCAAATAAAGAAATAAAAAAACAAGAGGCTATTTCATGGCGAAATGGGGTGTCATTTTTTTTCTTTGATTTTAAACGTTCTTGAAAAACAGTGCTTGTTTTTCCAATATCATGAAGAATTGCACCAATTTTTGCTATTTCAGAATCTATTTTTGCATAAATAGCAATTTTTTCGGCAACACTACTCACCAAAAGCAAATGCTCATGCAAAGTTGTTTCTTCTGGCATTCCTTTTGCTTTAATATGAGGGCAAACCCATTCCATATCAATAATTAGTTTTTACTGGTGTACCAACAATTTTTATATAACCAAACATTTTCTCATTTTGTTTATATCTGTTATAACCAACAAGAAATGATTGTTCGTTTTTTTCAAAAACTAATTCAAAACCAAAAAATAACTCTTCATTTTCATTAAACTCTTTTTCGCTCACTTCTAATATTTGATCATCAGGATAAAGTATATCTTCATTCCTTGCAAGACAAATATGTTGCCTTACAGCAACTTCTGCATCTTTCATGTTTTGAAAAGCAAGAAACAAAACAGGCTCCAGCATAACACCACGAACTAATATTGCATAAGGTCGTTCATACGATTTATTATTTTTTGTCCCTTTTTCATTCCAACCTCGTGGTTGAATTTGTTCTTGTTGTTGTGATATTTGCTTATAACTTAAACGATGTGCTACAATTTTTTTTATTTCTCCATCATCATTAAACAGTAATTCTGGAAATAACTTGCGTTCTATACCAGCAATAATAGACAGCGTTAAAAATTGTTGGGTATAAATTTCGCTATCTCTAACTGCTGTCCAAGGTTTTATAAAACCAAAAGCCCCAGAATATTTAACCAAATAATACATATTAAAAAAATTTAAATCAATGAGCCAAAACCAATACCTGTCGAATTTCCAATACCTACATTCCATGCAAATTGAATAGTTTCCGGCTTTCCTTTTATAATAATAGGACACCAATTAACTTTATTTTTTATTCCTTTATAAGATATTAATTTTATTTTAGCATTTTCATAGCTTCTATCAAACATAATTGATAAAGATGGATCCGCTATACCTATACTTTTTAATTTATTATGCATTGTTTCTGTCATTAACGTATCAGCTTCTTCATCGGTATAAAGATAATGTCTAACTTTATTTTCAATGGTCCTTTTAATAAAAATAGGTCTTGCAAGCATAAACCTTTGCTCTGTTACAAATAATGGCTCTTTACAAAAAACAACTTCACTTACACTCATTCCATAAGCAATTGCTGGCTGCAACTGAATTTTCTTAATAATTTTCATTAACAAAGTGGTGTCATAAACACTAATAAACCAATTTCCGCTTTTTGGAAAATCAAGATATTCTTTCCTTGCAATACCTCCACGTAAGCCAGAAAATGAATACAATGAAAGATTATCATGTATTTGTGCATCATTAACCCATTTATGCAATGCTCCAGCTAAAATCGAATGATGTTCAAACGGTACAGATGCATTATTTTTTGTTAGTTTTAACACAATTCTCATATAGTTCCATTTTTTTGATTTAAAAAATCAGCTACAGAAGTAGGCTCAACCCTCACCATCCCACACTCAATCATATTTTATAATAATTTAACTTGAAAAATTTTGTTATTCATAATCCACACCTTTCAGCTTACAAACTATTTCACTTGCAAATCCTTCAATCTTAGTAAAAGCAAACCATTTTTTTCCTAAATCTTTTAGACTTGCCCCAATATGATAAACAGCAGCATTATCAATAATCATAAACCGGTCGTGTGCATCGTTAAAAAGTTTTACATTTATTTCTGGATATTGTGTGTTGTGCTTTTCAATATCTTGTTTTAATTGCTTGCTTATGCTTTTAGTATAAATACAAACTGAAACACCATTACATCTCTTTTCTAACAAAACCAAAACAGAATCATCTACATAGTTATCTATTAAATCAATTGTTTTTGTAGCCGATCGAATAATATCTGCAATAAACGTATAGGCATCAAAAATTTGCCCATTAAAGAAAATTCCCTGCACAGGAGGAAGTGTCGTATTTATCTGCAAATCAATACAATCAACTTTTTCATGTAATGTCTGTAAATCATCCTCAATACGGTTCATTCGATTGTTGATAGAATAACCTTTCAACAGATAATCCTTTAAGATTTGATTAGCCCATATACGAAATTGAGTGCCTTGTTTTGATTTTACTCTATAACCGACAGAAATGATTACATCAAGATTGTAGAGTTTAATCTTGCTAATTTGAGTTTTCCCTGTAATTGCACCATGCTGAGTGGTATGTAAGAAATCCTTACATACCACATCTTTATTCAATTCACCTTCTTTAAAAACATTGCCAATATGTTGGGTAATTGCTACTCTATTTCTTCCAAATAAGATTGCCATCTGTTCTTGACTGAGCCAAACTGTTTCATTGTCAATTTGTACTTCAACTTTTGTAAGCTCGTCAGATTGATATATTACTATCTCACTTTTAGATTGCATAATCTGATACTTTAAATATTGCTCCACCACCATTTCTTGAGCGCAAAATTCACAAGCATTTTATTCAAATGAAATTGCAATTCCAGCAAAAAACGAACAAACGAAAATTCCGAACAAAATCACCTTCCACTCCCCCGCTCATCCACCCTCACCATCCCAAGCCCCATCGCATTATTCTCCCCAAACCCGCATTCATATCCAACCTTAATCAACTCACGATTACCGGTAATAGTAAACGGGCACTCAATAGCCTTTACTTTTGTTTCCTTACCATTCATATCTTTGATGGTAATAAGCTTTTCCACACCCCTGCCTTTCTCCTCCATCCGTTTGAGATATGCAGGTGCAAACGTTACCAAAAAAAAAGGAACATCACCCTCCGCAGGTTCACTGCCATAAAGCCCGCGATACTTCGCTTGCAAGTTATGCAAAAGTAGCGCAGAAAGACGAGTGTCGTTGTAGCGGAGATACTCCTTTGTGCTCATCCCTGAAGATGGATCGCGATAAACCGATACGGCAAGCGGCGAAAGCATGGAAAAGCTCATACACTCCGACCACTCCGGATCGGGCAACGACTCAATAAGCTGCTTCTCAAACATTGCGCCACCTATCCGCAAAAAGCCATCAGCAAAGAGACCGGCAAGAAGATGTTGCAGAAACTCCTCTCTTGGTGAAGAGAGAAAAAGCGTTACCGCGCGGGATCGGGAAACAATCTGACCCTGCTGTATGGTGCGAATTGGAATCTGGAGATTGGAAAAGGTGAAATATTTGAACTTCTGCCGAGCACCTTCAGGAGCATATCCTTGCTCATGCAGTTGCGTTGCAAAGGAGGTTGATGAATTGGCAAGCGTGGCATAAATCGCCGAGGCAAGATGGTAACCAGTATTGAGCGGGAGATATTCAACAGGTCGCTGCTGCCGAAGTGTCAGTTTTAATCGCATACAAAACACTCCTCAGCAAATGTTATGGCGGATTGCTTATTGGTATCGGCAAGATAATCAAGCAGCATTGGTGGTGGAACGGTCATGAGCAAGGTGTTTGAACGGATGAATAAATCCTGATCACTATCTCAAGAACTACTTCATTTCACTCATGTTACACAATTATCATTTCAATAAAAAGAGATGAGCTGCGTAATACTGAAATTTATCCGCCTTCCATTTGAATGAAAAATAGCGTAAATAAGCCTACGCTTCGATACGCGCTTTGCGCTACTCAGCGTCCGTAATCCCGCGAGAAGCGATTGCGCGTATTTGCTGCACAAGCTCGGAGAGCGACACAACCGTAACTCCAGCTTTAACTGGATAGCCCTGTGAAACCGGCGCCACAACAAACAGATGAACGGGCGCAATATCCTCAAGTGCCAGATAGCTGCCTCTCGACAGTGTTGGCGCTACGGAAGCCTTGCATTCAATGGCAAAAAGCTTGCCGGAAAGTTGCAGCAAAATATCAATTTCACTGCCGTTGGAGGTTCTGTAAAACGAGAGTTCTGCACGCGGAAAAAGGCCTTTGAGGTTGGCAATAACCAGGCTCTCCCATAATGAACCGAAAACCGGATGACCTGCAATCTGGGTAAAATCTTCCAATCCAAGCAGAGCCGCAACAATGCCGGTGTCCGCGACATACACTTTAGGCGATTTAACCATGCGCTTGCCGGTATTAGAAATACATGGCGGCAGTATATGAACCATAAAGGTCTCTTGCAGCAGATCGAGGTAGTTACGCACACTGGTGTGGCTGACCCCGAGAGAACCGCCAATGGCTGAAAGATTGACAATCTGACCGTTGTTATGAGCAAGCATCTGCCACAACCGTCTCATCGTCTGGGGTGAAAAACCGCTCCACTGCTGCAAATCGCGCTCAAGAAAGGTGGCAATAAAATCCTCCCGCCACTGGTATGATACGTCCGGCTCCTTTTGCAGCAAACTTCGGGGAAAGCCGCCAACCGCCAAATAGTGCTCATAAGAGACATGCTCTTTGACCTCTTCCCATAAAAAGGGAGTCAACTGCTTGTAGGTAATACGTCCCGCCAGCGATTCCGAACTCTGCATGAGCAGATCGAGGGATGCGGAGCCGAGAACAAGAAAATGGCCATTTTCACCCCACTCATCAACCATGCTGCGAATCAGCGGAAACAGGTCAGGTTTGCGCTGTATCTCATCAATACAGATCAGCTTCTCTTTCTGAGAGATAAAAAACCACTCCGGCTCTGCGAGTTTGCGCAAATCAGATGGTTTTTCAAGATCGAGATAGAGAAAAGGCCGATCGTACGTGAGCAGATGTTTTGTCAAGGTCGATTTGCCGCATTGGCGAGGTCCAAGAACCGCGGTAACTGGTGAGTGCTTTATGCACTCCTCCACCTCGGCGGTTGCAAGTCGGTTAAGATATGGCATCATTTACAAGTATGTATATTGAATATTTTATTTTCAATATACATACTTGTAAGGGTAAACGAATACGGTTTGATGCTTATTACAATGAATGAATGGATGGATCAGCTTGAAAACAGATCAACGCAATTGCAACACACGGCATCTCTGGTTGATAAGTTGTTTATACGCCAATTTCATATCATCAGGAATAAAGCTGTTGTCAATCCATATTTCCCAAAGAGGAACGGCTTTGCTGAATTTCATGAACATGTTCAACTGCACCTTTTCATCGATGCCAAGCGTCGTGAACGCACGCTGAAAATCCTCTTTGTTGAGCCTTTTTTTCTTCCCGTTGAGGGTGAGCGCAAACTCTTCAGTATCGGCACTATTGATCAGAGCAGTCGCAACCATATCGTACGCTGGAGCAAGGCAATAGCCTCTCTCTGGCAGGTTGATTAGAGAAAAGTTTTTCAGGTGCATATCAGCATTGCCAGTAAGAAAACTGAACAAAAGCATCTCAAAAAAGTTGATGACATCCAGACCGGGATTAACCGAATAGCGGCGAATTGCTTTGGCGATCTGCTCACAGGAACCGCGATATTTATGTTCGGTGAGTTTTTCGGTTATCTGGCACATATCTTCCATTTGGAGCTTGCCGGTTCTGGTACGGTCAAGACGCTTTGTCAAGTATGCCAGTGAACCTGACTGCATCCGAATAAGAGTGTGAGGCACCGTCCTGATCTTTGCCGCTTCCGCCAGATGCATGGTAAGATCTTCTACTTCAGGAAGATGTGGATAGTGCACTGTTGGTGGTTTAAGAATGTAGCCACCCCATAATCCCACAATGGTAAAACGTTGTGGAGCGCTGCTGCTTCGGACGGATTCTTCCAGATGCAGGGAGAGTTTCGGCTGCACCCCCGCAATGGTCACCTGACTGCGTATCACTTCGAGCGCCAGTGCTTCAAGCTGATTTTCGTCGTAAGGGAGAATCGGGGGCTGCGTGGTGACAAATATTTTTTTGCTGCATTGTGGATGATACTCAGCATCACCTTGTTCCAGTGTTTTATAGCAAAAGAGACAACGCTTCATCATTTACTCCGTTATAAGTGGCACAACACTGACCGCTCCTATACAATCCCTGCAGCATGAGAGTAACAGACCCATACGATCACGAGGATTGAGCTTCCAGTTTTTTTCGGCAACCTCAAGCAGCCATCCTTCAGGAATAAGTCCATCAAAAAATGGAAACAGGATTTTGCTTGAATATACCGACGCCCGCAAGGGTAGCGTTACACTCACTGGCTCAGCATTTTCTGAAGCGAGATAGAGTGGATCATACTCAAAATGGTAGCCCTCTTCATTCTCGAAGAGCCAGCCGGCGGTTCTGTTAGAGAGTTGTATTGCGGCTTTTCGCATCTGCTCACTCCTCCCTCGGTTGAAGCACGGGACCAAGTTCAAAACCAAAAAGCGCCAGTACCTGATTCACTTTATCCATACGCAATGTCTTTTTGCCTTGTTCAAGTTCACGAATAAAACGAAGCCCCGTTCCAGCTTTTTCTGCCAAGTCGGGTTGCGTCATACCAAGCGATTTCCTCCGGTCGCGAACAAATGCACTGAGAGTAACAGAGATAGCCATAATACCTTATCGGGTATAGTTTGTTGATGTATTTGAAGAAATATACCACTTCGGGTATAAAATCAAATATCAAGACGCGTTTTATACCCGATCAGGCGCTTTTTCTTCCCTTGCGCCATCAGGCAGACGGAAGAGATCCAACGGGATAAATGCCAGCCCTGTTTTGTATATTCGGTATAACTTATAAGTGCCTCACACCATCCTCGACACAAGGCAACCATTGACGCCGTCTCGAATATCAGCTCAAGCATTGATGATCATGGCGTTGAAAGAAGTGAGCACAGAAATCATCCCCAAAAAGAGATAAGCCATGGATAAACTCTTTCGCCTGATTGATGTTTCGCTGGTAACAACCATTATTTCAGGGCTGCTCTACGTTCTGGGCTATAACTACTATCTCTACTATTTCTCATACTTTGGGATTAATCTGCTGGTCAGGGATCCTGAAATAGCGTACATCTTTAAAAAAGGATTTGACTTCAGCGGCTATCTGCTGCTGATTATGTTTCTGGCTATTATTGTGTATATGGCGCTTGACAACATTGCCCTGTTCGTCAATAAAAAAATCAGTTCCATCACCCGGCAACAGGGCAAAGCTGTGGCAGCGGCGCTCTCTTTATGCGCCTTTATGTTCGCCTTTACGTCGCTGCTCGATTATGTGCAGAGCTATGCGAATGAGAACGCAGTAGTCTTCGCCAAAGCGAGGCAGACAACAGGGAAAGCGACACTTTTTCTGAAAGATGGAAACAAATTGCCGGGTTCATTCAGCTTCTTTTTTCTGAATAAAAGCAACGTTGTGCTCTTCAATACCGATGTGCCAGCGGGGAAAAAGCCAAAACTGACGATTATTCCATCAGCAAATATCAATTACCTCGAAGTCAACTGAAAAGCAGGCGCATATTAACGCACACAAGCAATCACAAAAAACGCTTGAAACACGTAACATCTCTTTATAAAAGAACATGGGAATTATTGAAGCCGTTTGCCTCAGCCTTGAAAAAGGCACCGTTAAACAAGCTGTAGAGCAGATAACGCTCAAGGAGAATTGGGGAATTGAGGGTGATGCTCACGCGGGCGACTGGCATCGGCAGGTCTCAATGCTGGCGGGCGAAAGTATTGACCGGATGCGCAAAAAAATGCCGGAGCTTGAGCACGGTATGTTCGCTGAAAATATTGTGACGCGAAATATTGAACTTGCGAAACTTGGCATTGGCGATACGGTGACAATTGGCGACGAGGTTGTGCTTGAGATTACGCAAATCGGCAAAGAGTGCCATTCGGGATGCGCAATACAGGTCGTTACGGGCGAGTGCATTATGCCGAAGGAGGGGCTCTTCTGCAAGGTTGTGCATGGTGGAACGGTGAAGCCGGGCATGGAGATTGTGCAGCGCGGTTGTTGAACCTTGATTCGCCGGATTGGTTGCGTGAAACACACATCATCATCAACATAACGTATGATTTTATCGAACTCTACACGCTTTTATGGCGGTGTGGCAACTGATGTGGTGAACCATGCCGCAGCGCTGATTATTGCAGTTGCTTACCGTGCCGTTGCTGAACGTGGACGTTTTTCGATGGTGCTGGCTGGAGGCAATTCGCCACGAATGCTCTACAAGCGGCTTGCGAAAGGGGTGCGCGCTGAACTGCTGGAACACTATGAACTTCCGCTGCCTGAGGGTTGCGCTTCCAATACGATGGAGCGCATTCAGTTACCGAGCGAGACGTGGCTTTTTATGGGCGATGAGCGGTGCGTTCCAATCGGCCATCCCGACAGCAATGAGCGGATGATTCGGGAAACACTGCTGCCGGATTCAGGTATTGACACACATCATTTCATCAGAATCGCGGGAGAAAAAGCTGATACAGAAGAGGCTGCGAAGGAATATGAAGATGCCATGCGCACATTTTTCATGACTGGAGAGAACTCCGCATGGCAGGAGTACCCGCGTTTTGACCTCATTCTGCTCGGTTTGGGCGACGATGGCCACACCGCATCGCTGTTTGCTGATGATGTTGCTGCGCTTCAAGAGCAGAAGCGATGGGTTGTGGCGGTGAATGCGCCAAACGGTAAGCCGCCAGGAAAACGGCTCACCGTAACGCTGCCGGTCATCAATCATGCGCGAAACGTGCTCTTCTTCACCACCGGAACAGCGAAAAGCGAACTGGCTGAAAAGATATTTCTTGAACAGGAAAAAAACGTACCCGCGAGTCTTGTTAAGCCAATCAACGGAAAACTCTTCTGGTTTAGCGCTCAACCATAGATTTTGTCAACCGACGCTGGTCCATGTGAATGAACCGGATAGCTCTCCGGCGGCTGGCTGCCAACGGCTTGACGAATGGAATCAATAATCGCCCACGAGTATTCGACGCTATCCTGACGGATAAAATTCATCTGCTCCCCTTCCATAGCATCAAGCAAAAGGCGGTGATAGGGCGTCAAACCAGCTTCAGTGAACGAAGTTTTGTAATCGAACTTCATAAAAACAGGATCGGTAATCACCGCTTCGCCCGGACGTTTTGCCCCGAACTTTATGGCGATAGTCTCCTCCGGCTGGATGCGCAGAATTACTTGATTAGCGGTATAACTGCAACTTGCGGCAGGGCCGAAATAGTTCTGAGGTGGGCACTGGAAGGTAATGACAATCTCCGTCACCGTTTCAGCAAGATTCTTGCCTGCCTTGACGTAAAAGGGAACATCCTTCCAGCGCCAGTTGTCGATGAAAAACTTGATGGCGGCAAAAGTTTCAACCGTTGAATCGGGCGCAACATTTTTTTCAGCACGATAGCCATCATACTGACCAAGCACTATGGAGTGATCGACACTCTCCGCCGTAAATGGACGAATTGAGCGAAGCACCTTAGCCTTTTCGTCACGCACGGCATCCGCCGAAAGATCAACCGGCGGCTCCATGGCAACGGCAGCAAGAAGTTGCAGGGCGTGGTTCTGCATAATATCACGAAGCAGACCAGCCTCTTCATAAAAGGCGCCGCGGTCGCGAATACCAAAATCCTCCGCAATGGTGATGGAGACGCTGGCAATATGCTGGCGGTTCCACAATGGCTCAAAAATTCCGTTGGAGAAGCGGAACACCATGATGTTCTGCACCGTCTCTTTGCCGAGATAGTGGTCAATACGAAACACTCGCTTTTCGCTGAAAACTTCGCCGATCACGCTGTTCAGCTCACGGGCCGTCTGGAGGTCGCGCCCATAAGGCTTCTCGACCACGATTTTATGCCAACCCTTGGTACAACACTCTTTTTCGCCAAGTCCAGCATGTTGCAAATTGCGGACAATAACCGGCGCAAGGCTGGGCGGGGTTGAGAGATAAAAGAGCACATTGGTACACTGGCAGGTATCGGAAATGAGGGAGAGGATTTCGCGATGCAGTGCATGATAACCTTCAAGCTCAGCAAGGTCGAGCGGAACATAGAACATGCGCTCAAGAAAGGAGTTGAACGCGCTTTTATCGCCCATGATTTCAGGAAAGAGTTGCTCAGTTTTTTGCTGCACGGCGGCGCGAAATTCGTTGTGCGACAGAGCAGCACGCCCAACGCCGATGATGCGATAATCATCTGGGAGATGCCCCCAAGGGCTAGCTGGTAGAGTGAGGGAAAAAGCTTGCGTGCAGCAAGATCGCTGTTGGCACCAAAAATAACGATGGTGCAATTATCTGGTTTTGCTTGCATGAGGTGCCTTGGATTTATGGTTTTTCAACGAAAGAGTGTCCGCCAAATTCGTGGCGCAGTGCTGCTACCGTTTTGTCCGATACATTCCCGTCGGAGCGGGAACGATAGCGGGCAAAGAGCGAGGCCGCAATCACCGGAATGGAGACATCGTGGTCGAGTGCGGCTTCCACCGTCCAGCGCCCTTCGCCCGAATCAGCAATAGCGCCAGTGAGATAGCCGAGTTTGGGATCTTTCTGCAACGCCTGCACCATCAGCTCCATCAACCAGCCACGGATCACCGAACCGTTCGCCCAAACGCGCGCAACGTCATCAAGATGAAAGTCGAAGCCACTTGCATCGAGCAAGTTGAACCCTTCGCCCATTGCCTGCATCATACCATATTCTATGCCGTTATGCACCATTTTTGCAAAGTGACCTGCGCCCGAACGCCCCATATAGCCACAACCGTTTTCGACACAGAGATCGCGCAGTAATGGTTCAATGGTGTCGTAAGCAGCTTTGTCGCCACCAACCATGATGCAGGCACCACGGCGTGCCCCATCAAGTCCGCCGCTGGTTCCGGCGTCGAGAAAGGTGATGCCCCACTCTTTCAGTCGAGCAGCACGACGTTCGGAATCCTTATAATGCGAATTACCGCCATCAACAACAATGTCGCCGCGCTCCAGCAGCGGCAGAAGCTGCTCAAGCGTTGCATCAACTGGATTGCCCGCGGGCACCATCAGCCAGAGGATGCGCGGGGTTTCGAGCATACCCACCAGCTCCGGCAACGAACCAGCAGGCTGCGCACCATGTTCGGCAAGCGCAGTAACCGCTTCGTATGCAAGATCGTACGCGGCAACGTGGCGACCGCGCTCCAGCAGATGCAGCGCCATATTGAAACCCATTTTTCCTAATCCAACAATTCCTATATTCATATTTTTTATAGTTTTAGGCGGTGATAAAATCCGATGGGCTTACACCCATCGTTAACAGATGACGCCCTTTCAGAGCTTAGGGATAACACTCTTCAGCCCTGAAAGGGCGACATCTCTCAGCATAGGGTGAAGCCCTATGCGCGTGTTTTAAAAAAGTACACGGACTCGAAAAGTTTTTTTATTATGCTACAAACCATCATGTCATGCCAATCAATAACTCCCTTGGTTTATGCTAACGGTAACCGATATATATAATGAAGCGTTGAACTTGAAACCGCAAGAACAAGCAAAATTAGTTGACAAGTTACTGGCGCTGCTTGATGAACCAGATAAAACCATTGAGCTTGCATGGCAACAAGAGGTTGAGGCTCGGATTGATGCGTATGAACAGGGCAAAATGGGCGCCGTTTCTTTAAACGATGTTCTTGCAAAGTATTTGCATGAGTAACACTATCCGATTTTTGGTTGTTGCCCAAGCGTAGCATTCATGCGACTTACTTACATTAAATCAATATGTTACAGAAGTTGTTTGGCGTGATGAATAGTGATAATCACAATTTTTTCTGATGATGTGTCTATGACATAAACAACTCTATACTCTCCATACAACAACTCACGAAGATGCTCATCGGCAAATTCAGGTACTTTTCTACCGATATAGGGGAATGTATTGAGTTTTGTAACCATTTGACGAAGTCCCTCAGCCCATTGACGCGCTGCTCCTGGTTTGTCAGAAGCAATAAAGTGAACAATTTCTTCAATACGAGTAAGAGCCTGTTTTGAAAATTCAACGTTCATGGCTGTTCGGCTTTATCAATCATCTGCTCAATTGATGCAAAAACCTCTTTTGCGGGAACTGTGCGATTTGAGCGATAATCTTCAAGCCCTTCTGCGACTGATTGCATAAAATCCATTCTATCAAGTATCTGTTGATAATAATCAGCATCAAGCAATACTATTGAACTTTTTCCACTCTGCGTTAAGAATAATGGTTGTTTACTTTTACTTAACTCATCGACATAACGATTGGGATTGTTTTGAAATTCAACCAATTGTGCAACGTTTTCCATATATCCACTCCTTATTTTCATGAATTCGGTAATAATTCGGACCACCAAAAGGCGGTCATCTCCTCTCGTTCTTGCCCAACCTGCTCGTGTAGAAAAGCACCGCATCCCCGGTCACTGAGTAGGGCGTAGCCCGTATCGAAGTGCCCTCACTGCCGCTCTCCTCAACCTTGTTCTTGCTCCGCTTTTAGCTCAAAAGCAAAGTCGGAAAACCGCCCCCAAACTACGGGACGAACACCAGGCGGAAGCCAACATCGTTGCGCCGGGGACCGGGGGGGATGAGGAAGCGATAAACCGACCGACAGTACTCGGCATCAGTAGCGTCCGGTAAAAAAATGAAAAAGGTCTGAAACGACTTGAAAAACAGCGATATTAAAAGTGACGAAACGATTGATATCACCTTTATAAGCAAGGAGTTTCAGACCATGCGAC
>CAIQSY010000095.1 GCA_903874585.1 uncultured Chlorobiaceae bacterium
TCAGAGTATAAAGCTTGCAGGAGACAAGTCCGCAAAAGATTACCCTGAGAGAATAAGAAGAATCAAGTATGCTGATCCAGAAACAGGAAAACTTTTTGTGTTTTTAACCAATAACTTTTTGCTTCCGGCAGAGGTTATAGCGCAGCTCTATAAAAGCAGATGGCAGATTGAACTTTTCTTCAAATGGATTAAACAACATTTACGAATTAAGGCCTTTTATGGCACTTCTGAAAATGCAGTAAAGACACAAATCTGGACAGCAATATCAGTTTATGTGCTTATAGCTTTGGTTAAAAAGCGCATGAATTTGGATATATCTCTCTACACATTTCTACAAATTTTGAGTGTCAGTGTTTTCGAGAAAGTCCTTATAAAACAATTAGTTATGAATTCCGTTTGCACAATTGAGAGTGACCATACCTGTAACAAGTTGAATTTATTTGATTTATAATCGGACAGTAGTGTTAAGCTGAATAAAATCATCACTGGAATGCATGGTGATTGTCGTATCCATTTGTGCAGTTGATCGAATTTGAAAATTCTCTTCTGGATTTCCTTAAACTGGTGAGCTAATAACAGTATTCAATTCATTTTCACCGCCGCAGCCCTTATTCCCCGCACCGAGTTGGCAACATACACCATATCAGCTTCGAGCAGATCCCGAAGCATCAGCACTCGTTCTGTGACGAATGGTCGGGTAGCAAGAAAGTAGCTGCGGAAAATGCCGTGCAGCAGACCACAGTGAATTGGTGGCGTCAAAAACTTTGCGCCTTTGCGGATGAACAGTGTGCTGATGGCTCCTTCCGTTACTTCACCACGCTCGTTGCAAAAAATCACTTCATCATAGCCTTGCTGTTGGGCTTCAGCAAAGGAGCGATTGTACAGCTCCCGTGCGGTTGTTTTGTGATAGAGCAAGGGTTGCGACGAATCAACTTGATGTTCGGAGATTGCCAAACGAAGCATCGCTCCAGAACTCGGCACCATAATCGAGTCGTAACTGACGCTGAATACGCCGGAATACGACAAGCTGAGCTTGACCTTGAAGCGATTGCCTGATTGATGCAACTCCTCCGCCAGCCGATTGAGCATTGACCGTGCAACGGCGATATCGCACATAAAACCAAGTGCAACAGCGGATGCCGCGAGGCGGGCAAAATGCTCCTCAAGCCAGAGATAGCTTCCATGCCAGAGAATACTCTCGAAAAGATCGAACTCCTGCGCTCCTGCCGTAGTCAGAATTTTAGCTTTGAGCTGGCACTCCCGATACTCCGATTGCACATCGGAGTCCCACACAATACCGCCGCCGGAACCGTACACACCCTGCTGCCCAACCAGCTCGACCGTGCGAATTGCCACGTTAAAGAGCATATTCCCCGTTGGTTCGATAAAACCAAGAGCACCGGTATAGATGCAGCGCGGCTCCGTTTCAAGGCGCTGGATCAGCTTCATGGCGTTCACTTTTGGCGCTCCGGTAATTGAGCCGCAGGGGTAAAGCGCCCGAAAAAGCTCGTACAACTCGACAGTATCGCGCAGTTCACCGCGGATGGTGGAGTGCATCTGATGGAGTGTCGGCCACGTTTCGGTAGCAAAAAGGCGGGCTGTTTCAACCGAACCCGATTTGCATATTCTGCCAAGATCGTTACGCAGCAGATCGACAATCATCAAATTTTCCGCAAGATTTTTGCTGCACTGCCCAAGCTCCTTTTTCAGGCGAACATCCTCTTCAGCGCTACAGCCGCGTGGTGCCGTGCCCTTCATCGGCATGGTTTCGATAAGGGAACCACGTTTCTCAAAAAAAAGCTCAGGTGAAAATGAGA
>CAIQSY010000096.1 GCA_903874585.1 uncultured Chlorobiaceae bacterium
GGGACTGATTGATCAGAAAACCATCCTGTCTAAAGCAAAAATTGATAGTGTCAGCATTGATCTCAGTTCGCTTGATGCAATGACAAAAGAGCGGTTACAGCAGGTTCGTTCGCGCTTTGCCTCTACCAGTGAGATGGAGGCACGCCTTGGTAAGTCAACGGCGGCTATACGCGAAAATCTTCGTGAGGAGTTGCGCAGTCAGCAGTTGATTGAGACGCTTCGCAGAAAAAAAACCGCTGATGTTACGGTGACGTACGCTGAGGTGATGGATTTTTATAAGAACAATCGTGCTCAGCTTCCAGTCATTCCCGAGGCTCTTTCCGTGTCACAGATTATCAAATATCCGGCAGTCTCTGCCGAAAGTCGTGCTCGATCGCTTGCTACCATTACTCGTTTGCAAGCTGAGCTGAAGCAAGGAGCAAATTTTGCTGAACTGGCAGCGAAGTACTCCGATGATCCTGGCTCTGCAAAGATGGGTGGTGATCTTGGTGTTGCGCGAAAAGGACAGTTTATCCCGAGCTTTGAGAAAGCAGCTTATGCACTTAAAGAGGGCGGAATTTCTGATGTTGTTGAAACGCGCTATGGCTTTCATTTGATTCAGATGCTCAGCAAGGAGGAGAACTCAATTCATGTCCGCCATATTCTTATCGGGTTTGATCGTTCAGTGAAAGATGCATCTGAGCCACTTCGCCAGCTTAATGAAGCATATAACGCTGTTGTAAGCGGCAAGGTAACGTTTGGTGAGCTGGCAAAACAATATTCAGATGATCCTACTTCTGCGGCAGTTGGTGGTGTGATTATGGGTTCTGGTGCATCGCCAACCATACTTTCGCCCTCAATGTTTTCTCCACAGATACAAAAGGTGATTGATGGGCTGAAAAAGCCGGGTGATGTGAGTAAACCGGAAAAAATGGAGCCACAACGCGGAGAGATATTTTATGCCATTTTTCAGTTAAATGGACGGATTCCTGCCCATACACCCGATCCTGAAAAAGATTACACGTACCTTGCGGAGCTTGCCCGTAACAATAAAAGTCAACAGGTTTTAAGCGATTGGATGGAGCAGCTCCGCAAAGAGGTTTACGTTCGTACATCAGACATCTAAACGGCGAACGTAACGAGCATTTTTCTCAATAAATTCGCGACGCGGCTCAACTTTATCGCCCATCAACGTGGAGAATACCTGATCCGCCTCCATGGCATTCTGCACGTTGACGAGCAAAAGCGAACGGTGTGCCGGATCCATAGTAGTGCTCCAGAGCTGCTCAGGGTTCATCTCTCCAAGACCTTTGTAGCGCTGAATATGAATATTTGCTTTTCCCTTCTGCATCTTTTTCATTCCCTCTGAAATACTGTTCCGCTCATCGTCATCCCAGGCGTATTGCTGATCTTTGCCGGATTTTACGAGATAGAGCGGAGGCTGGGCAATAAACACTCTGCCAGCTTCAATCAAAGAGCGCATGTAGCGGAAGAAAAAGGTGAGGAGCAAGGTTCTGATGTGTGCTCCGTCAACGTCAGCATCAGTCATGATGATGATTTTGCCATAGCGCAGTTTTTCGACAGAGAACTCCTCTTCACCAAAGCTGGTGCCAAGGGCAAGAATGATGGTTTTGATCTCTTCGTTCTCAAGCATTTTGTGCAGTCGCGCTTTTTCGACGTTGAGAATTTTGCCCTTGAGCGGCAGAATTGCCTGAAAGCTGCGATCGCGTCCCTGCTTGGCGCTGCCGCCTGCCGAATCGCCCTCCACGATGTAGAGTTCACAATGTTCAGGGTCATTAATCGAGCAGTCAGCGAGTTTACCCGGCAATCCAGAGCTTTCAAGTACCGATTTGCGGCGTGTCAGCTCCTTGGCTTTACGGGCAGCTTCGCGCGACATGGCGGCACCTTTCACCTTTTCGATGATCATTTTCAGCACATTGGGATTGCTTTCCGCAAACTCCGCAAGTTGCTCATTGACAACGCTTTCCACCGTGCTCTGTGTTTCGGAGTTGCCAAGTTTCGTTTTGGTTTGTCCCTCAAACTGCGGTTCAGCAACCTTGACCGAAATAACGGCAGTTAATCCCTCCTTGAAATCATCACCTGTCAGCGCAAGCTTCAAGTTTTTCAGCAAGTCGTTCTTTTGTGCGTAGGCGTTAAGTGTTCTTGTGAGCGCTTTACGGAAGCCGGTAACGTGAGTGCCGCCTTCGTGCGTGTTGATATTGTTGACGTAGCTGAAGACGTTCTCCTGATAGGAGTCGTTGTATTGCAAGGCGATTTCGACAATGGTGCTGTCGCGTTCGCCATAGAGATAAATTGGCTCTTTAAGAAGATTTATGCGGTTTTGATCGGTAAAGAGTACAAACTCTTTGATGCCGCCTTCATAGTGGAAGACCTCCTGTTCACCCTCACTATCCTGAACAATAATGCGCAGCTCTTTATTGAGAAACGCCAACTCGCGCATACGATCGACAATAATATCTTTTCGGAACTCCGTGATTTTGAAGATAGTATTATCAGGCATGAAGGTGGTTTTGGTACCACGCTGGTCAGATGAACCGATAATTTTTACCCCACATTGTGGAACGCCACGTTCGTAACGCTGAAAGTAGGTGTTGCCATCGCGCGATACCTCAACTTCGCACCACTCCGAAAGTGCGTTAACAACCGAGGCCCCAACGCCATGCAGACCGCCGGAGACTTTATAGGCTCCTTTGTCGAACTTGCCACCAGCACCAATAACCGTCATCACCAGCTCAAGTGCCGATTTCTGCTTCTCTGCATGCAGATCAACCGGAATGCCACGACCGTGGTCAATCACGGTAACGGAGCCATCCTTATTCAGCGATACAAAAATATAGTCGTTGTAGCCACCGAGCGTTTCATCAATGGAGTTATCGACAATTTCGTACACCAAATGGTGCAGGCCTCTGCTATGAATATCACCAATGTACATGGCGGGACGCATGCGAACATGCTCAATGCCGTCGAGCACCTGAATATTGGTGGCACCGTAACTTGCTTCCGCAAGAGGCGCTGTTGGAGATGCCAATGGGGTAAGAATATCGTCTTCCTGCATGATCAATCAGTGGTAACTTGTGGTATAAAACTTGTTCTTAAAGATAATAAAAACGGCGCTCTTTTACTTATACGGATACCCTCTTTTGTGTATCTCAATGCTTTATTTTAAAGGCTTTACTCTACCAATTTGCGTTGGTTTTGCGCGGCTCTCCGTTTTGCGTTTTTGCCCTGATTTACAAGCTTGCCGGTATAAACTTTTTTAGCGGTATTGGCATTCAGTAGCTTGCCCAAAAGGCGTCCTCAATATGCTCAGCGGAGAAGCTGGTGATGGTGTTTTTATCGAGGCTGTGGATGAGCACGGCAAGAACATCGAAGCGGCAGTTTGTTTCCATGTTGCCTGAGAAGGCGAGGTACGCTTGCGCGACTTTGATGATTTCTCGCTGCTTTTGAGGTGTTACCGCTTCGGTGGGATGCCCTTTTGCAGCGGAGAAGCGCGTTTTGACCTCAATAAAGCAGAGCGTTTTGTTGTGCAGGGCGATAATATCAATCTCATTGCGATGCACGCGATAGTTCCGTGCAACAATATGATAGCCCGCATTATCGAGGTAGTCGGCGGCAATTTGCTCACCCATTGGGCCAAGCAGGTGCGGATCGTACGAAATTTTCATAGCTTTTCGCCTAATTGCCGAAGCTTGAAGCTCTGGCGGTGAATCGGGCAGCGTCCATGTTGCCGTATTGCCTCAATGTGTGCTTTTGTGGCATAACCGGCGTGACGTTCAAAACCGTACTGCGGATATTGTGCGCCATAAGCGACCATTATTTCATCACGATACGTTTTTGCGAGTATTGATGCGGCGGCAATTGAAAAGACCTTTGCATCGCCTTTAACAATGGTTTGACAGGGAATCGGCAGCTCACTTTTGAACCGGTTCCCATCAACAAGCAAAAGATCGGGCAGTTGCGGCAACAGCATGATGGCGTCATTCATGGCAAGCATCGTTGCCTGCAGAATATTAATTGCATCAATGCTATCGTGCTCAACGGATGCTATTGCCCAGAATTTGGCAGCCTTTTTAATCAGCGGTGCTAACAGTTCACGCTCATTGGCGGAGAGCTTTTTGGAGTCATCCAGCCGTTCCAGTGCCGTATCTTCAGCTCGGAAGTGACGTGGAAAAACAACTGCCGCTGCCACAACTGGCCCTGCAAGTGGCCCTCGCCCAGCCTCATCAATGCCGCAAATGAGTTTTGCATTGCGCCATAATGGCCATTCATACTCAGTATTCATCAATGGGTTTTCTTCTCTATGTTATTGAGTTGAGACCTTTTTTCAGTGAGAGCAGGAGCGATGTGTAACATTCATTACTTCTTGGTTATGATGAATATACGCCAAACCGCTTGATTTCTGGCATCTTGGCTGCTCGAAAAGCACTTTTTCACAATTTTCGTTCATTGTCGGGCGAGGTCGGCAAAAGAAAAAATATTTGCTTACTTTGTTGCCGTATAGAGTTTTAACAACATTGCGCGGCCTCAACCGCGTTGTGTTATTCAAAGGATTACAGCATGGCTTCTACGACCTCCTCGACTGATGTTCTTGTTATCGGCTCTGGTATTGGTGGGCTGACCGCTGCGGCGCTGCTTCAGGAGCGCGGTATTTCCACAACTGTTTTCGAGAAAAACCGTTATCCGGGCGGCAGTTGTTCCTCATTTCAGCGTGAGGGTTATTGCTTTGACGCGGGCGCTTCGGTTTTTTATGGTTTTGGCGCGAATGGCACGAGTGGTACGCTTAACCTGCATACGCGAATTTTCCGCAAACTTGGGGTGGAGGTTCGCACAATTTCCGATCCGGTGCAGATTCATTATCATCTGCCC
>CAIQSY010000097.1 GCA_903874585.1 uncultured Chlorobiaceae bacterium
AATTGCGGTTGGAGTTACAGATGGCGTTGCTTTAGGAAGTTCAAGTAACCGGACAGCTCCAGCAAACTGTTTATCGAAATACTTCTGTTTCAACTGATTCTCTGTAATTCCTTTAGAGAGAGAGGAGTGGACGAAGGTGTCATTGCCAATAAAAATTCCTACATGGTCAATGTGTTTACTTTTTAAATTGAAAAACACCAGATCACCAGGTTGTAACTCCTCTTTACTCACTTGTTTACCTAATACCGACATCTCTCGAGAAGAGCGCGGAAGCGTCATATTGAAGACCTTATCATACATAAACCTTACAAAACCAGAACAGTCAAATCCCGCAGGAGTTTGTCCACCGAAACGATAGCGTGTTCCAAAATATTGCGTTACATTTTTGAAAAACCCCTGCATGTGAGAGAGAGTGTTTTTAGGCTGGATTGCAGGTTCTGTGGTTGTTGAGATGTTTTCAGGCGTATTCGATGAAGTATTGCCAAATGCGGTAATTGGCTGACTCAGTTGAAGTGTTGATACCGAAAGGCAAAATAATATGACACTGCCTGAACGTGCAACTTTTTTTAATGTCGCTATCAAGCTTGCTTGTGGTTGAAAAAACATAAGTTACGTGCTAACATTACAAGTGTTGTGGTCACTTACTTCTTCTACGCGACCTTATTTTCCAGTATAACTTTCAGTACGAAAATATCCCAATGTAATCGGTATGAAAAGTTGGATTTCTTCGTAGAAAATTATAATTCATAGCGCTTTAGCATTATTCCTTTTCGGCAAGAAGCGCTTTTGCTTTTACATTTTTAAATAGAGTGGCTTTTTTCTAAATTAGCAATCGCATAAAACTACCTACCGTTCATATCATTCATGTACAGGTTTGCATAACGTCTTTCTAACATCATCAATGAGATATCTGCTCGCTGCTTTTCTTTGCTCTCTCCTTGTTTTTGCTGGTTGTTCAGGCGCAAATACGAAAAAAACAGAGAATCATACGAGCGCTCTTCATGTGGGTTTGGTTTTTGATGTTGGTGGAAGAGGTGATAAATCCTTTAATGACTCAGCGTATAATGGGCTTGAGCTGGCCAAAAAACAACATAGTATAGAGTACACTTATATTGAACCGCAAGGAGAGGGTGCTGACCGCGAATCAGCATTGCGCCAAATGGCTTCAGATCCTGATGTTGATGTGATTATTGGTGCTGGTTTGCTTTTCAGTGATGATATTACCAGAATTGCCGCTGAATTTCCTGACAAGAAATTTGTTTGTATTGATTATATCCCGCAACCAAATGTCGCTATTCCTGCAAATTTACAAGGTATTGTTTTTGAAGAGCAGAAGGGTTCATACTTGGCTGGAGCTCTTGCTGGACTGGTGACCAAAACCAAAACAGTTGGTTTTATCGGGGGCATGGAATCCAGCGTTATCAAAAAGTTTGAAACAGGATTTATTAAAGGAGTACACTCAATAAATCCTTCAATTAACGTTATTTCAGGTTATATCGGGATGACTGGCAGCGCCTTTGCGAATCCAGCAAAAGGCAGAGAGCTTGCGCTTGGGCAATATGGACGTGGTGCAGATATTATTTATCAGGCAGCAGGAGCCAGCGGACTTGGCGTTATTGAGGCAGCGAGAGAACGCAAAGCTCTTGTTATTTGTACCGATCGTGATCAAGAGCCTGACGCTCCCGGTTATGTGCTTTCAAGTATGACTAAAGCTGTTGATCGTGCGGTGTTGAAAACGGTGGAATCAGTACTTGATGGTAGCTTTAAAGGTGGTAACGTGGCTGTTTTTGGGCTTGCTGACCGTTATACGGATTATGTTTATAACGATAAAAATTCGTCGCTTATCGGCTCTGAAAATCATGATAAGCTTGAAAAGATTCGCCGGAAGTTGATTGCTGGAGAACTTGTTCTTGATGAAGGCGTTACTGGACGATAAGTGTTGGAAAAAAGATATCGCTCATAGCTGGTATTTGTTTGCGGAGCGAAAAATGGTGAATTTTTAATTGATTTGATACGGAATACTGGTGAGTAAAAAAATACTTATAACGGGCGCGACTGGTTTTATTGGTTCGGTTTTAGTCAGAAAACTTGTTGAAAGTAATGATGAAGTTTTCATACTTGTCCGTAAGAGTTCCGATTTAAGAATGCTATCCGATCTTCTCCCGAAGCTTCATCTCGTTTATGGAGATATAACGAATTCTGCTACCCTCGATACAGCTTTACAGGGTATCGATTTCGTGTATCATTCAGCGGGTCTTACCTACATGGGTGATAAAAAAAATGCGCTTCTCTATAGAATTAATGTTGATGGTACGCGTAATATTCTTCAAGCCTCACTTGCTGCTGGTGTCAAAAGGTTTGTGCATGTCAGCTCTATTACTGCTGTTGGTATAGCCTTTGATAAAAAGCCAGTTAATGAATCTGTTGTATGGAACTTTGGGTCCATCAGCCTTGAGTATGCTCGTACAAAGCATCTGTCAGAGCAGGAGGTTGCGGCTGCTATAAAAAAAGGTTTGGATTGTGTGATTGTGAATCCAGCGTTTGTTTTTGGTGCAGGCGATATCAATTTTAATGCGGGACGCATTATCAAAGATATTTACAACCGACGGCTCCCATTTTATCCTCTTGGCGGCATTTGTGTAGTTGATGTTGAAATTGTAGCGGAGGCGATTATTGTTGCTATGGAAAAAGGTAAAACAGGAGAGCGCTATATTTTAGGTGGGGAAAACGTCTCCTATAAACAGCTTGCCGATACTATTTCGCGCATTACCGGTGCACCAAAAGTGCATTTTCCACTACCGTTCTGGACAGCTAAAATTCTTAAATCAGGACTTTATCTCTACAAAAACAAGAATCGCATATCCAAACTCTTTAATCTTTCGATGTTTCGAGTAGCATCCCATTTTCTCTACTTTGATTCCACAAAAGCAACTCGCGAATTAAACATGCGTTATCAACCACACGAACAGAGTATCAGCAATGCGTTTGAGTGGTATCGAGAACGCAATATGCTGCGCTGAGTAGAATAACAATTTTTTATTCAGCTTACACTTTTCTGCAGAAGATCATCATGCGTGGCGAATCTGTGCTCGCAAATTTATCGCCTTGATACGTTCCAACAACATTTATAATATTAAATCCCTCACACTCCAGCATCGTGGAAATTTCCTCCTGATCATAGAGCCGCACTGATTCACTGAAGGTGAGTGATTCGCCTTTTTTCGGGATGATACTGATGGTTTTGGTGATGGTATTATGCTGCAGCGAACGCTCCTCAATAATCGTTAATTCGACAGCCGTGCGCCGTGAGTTTGCCACCAGTGTTCGACGCAGATACTCGGGATTCAGAAGATCGAGCACATACCAGCCTCCAGATCGCAGTACTTTATACGCGTTATTCAGCACACGTTGGTCATCCTCTTTCTCTTCAAAATAGCCGAAACTGGTAAAGAGCTGCACCACAAGCTCATACTTTCGATGGGTTGAAATGTGGCGCATGTCACTGCAAGTCAAGTCCAATGGCAGCTTACTTGCTTCCGCAGCTTTTCTGGCTTCTTCAAGCAGAAATGGTGATAAATCATTTCCTGTTACCCTGTACCCTCTTTTTGCAAGTTCAAGCGCGTGCCGACCTGCACCACAGGCAATATCGAGCACGGTCAGTGAAGATGGCTCTTGCGTCTCCAAGCCGGTGCATGAGAGAATGGTATCAATACATTGTGCAGCTTCGCGTTGGTCGCGATGGCTATACACTTCGAGGTAAAGGGGATGGTTAAACCACGCTTCAAACCAACTCGATGACGATTGCTTCGTTGATAAATCGGACTGTTGAGCCATGATGAGAAAGTAAGGAGATGATAATGCGGAAGGAAAGATTCAGGGCACCTGATGATGCCCCGATGCAAGTACACTGACGTGTTATTTTGCGTAATCGCTGACTACTTTTGCAAGTACGGTCTGCTCATTCTCACCGTTTGGGATGCGAACGTTTTTCTCAATAAATTTCCATGCGTTGGTCTTTTCTGACTTTACCGAAAAAATCAGTTTTGCTGATTTAAAATCACTGCTGCCAGCTTTTTTTCCTTTATCGGTAAATGTTTGTTTCTTTGCCATAATTTTTCAGATAAATCTTTTGGTTAAATCCACCCAGTCTTGGCATGGTTTGTGAAAAAAACAGGGTAATGTAAAAAAAAGAGCGACGATAAACAAGAGGGCTCTTTATTACTCGCACAGCGTTTTTACGCTTATCATCACCATTTGGCGTTGTGCTGTTTCAATGTAGTACTCCTTTGTGGAAAATGGCTTGCGCTTTTCCGGTAAAAGTACGATTGATAAAGGGTGTATTTGTTGATTTTGAATGTAGTTCCTCCTCCAATACCATCCACTCCTTCTTTGGATCAATGATTGAAAAATTGGCTTGTTCTCCAACAGCAAAACGAATGGGTTTCAGCTTCATAATGGTGCGCGGATTGACTGATAACAATTCAATAGCTCGCTGCATTGAAATCACACCTTTATTGACAAGTTCGGTTATTGTTAATCCAACTGAGGTTTCAAGACCTGTAATGCCAAACATCACTTGATCAGGCGGGCACTCTTTTTCATGCAGGGCATGGGGAGCGTGGTCAGTTGCAATGGCATCGATGGTGCCGTCGGCAAGTGCTTCGAGCAGCGCTTCGCGATTCTCTTTTGAAGAGAGTGGTGGTTTCATAATATAATTACCCTTCTTTTCAGCCGTAAACAGATCTTCATCACACAACGTGAAGTGGTGCGGCGTTACTTCACAGGTTACTTGCAAGCCCTGCCGTTTTGCCTGACGTACAAGGTCGAGTGATGCTTTTGTGCTGATATGCGCCACATGGTAGCGTGGTCGGATAAGAGGATCGTGAAGTTTGTGCTCTTCGAGATAGCGGAGCAGCAGAATGTCGCGGCTGAGAGTTATTGCTTCAGAGACATCGGGAATACCTTTCAAGCCAAGTTTTGTGGAAAAAAGTCCCTCGTTCATCACAGCTCCCATCGTCAACGAACGCTCTTCGCAGTGCTGAATAATCAGCAGATCAAAGTTCGATGCGTACTCAAAAGCGAGGCGCATAATCTGGCTGTTCTGAATCGCTGAACCATCATCCGAAACAGCAGTAACGCCATAAGATCGGAATTTGCCAAATGGTGCCAAGTGTTCGCCCTTGCTTTCAACGGTCATTGCGCCAATCACTTCCAGATCGACTGGCAGCGTTGCAGCATGATGGCGAATGTAGGCGACACCAAGCGGACTGTCAATAACCGGTTTGGTGTTCGGCATAAGGGCAACTCCAGTAAAACCACCTGCCGCTGCGGCTTTTGCGCCACTCTCCAACGTCTCTTTGTACTCTTGACCAGGTTCCCTGAAATGGCAGTGCATATCAAACAGACCGGGTGAAAGAATCTTTCCCTCCAAATTCACGACACGATCATCGGGTGAAGAGGGGATTGGCTCATTGCTAAAGACGACGTTCTCAATAACGCCATCATCTGAAACTTTTATTGAACCAACGCAGTCAAGCTGTTCCAGTGGATTAAGAAGGCGTGCCTGTTGAAAAATATAACTCATGGAGCTTCTTCTATTTTGATGGTTTTGCAAAGCAAATGTACAGTATTATGGAGGGGTGAAAACTGATCGCTCAAGATAAGATAAATAATGGAGAAGCTGATGAAAAGGGAAGAGTCCGTAAAGAGAAACGCAGCTCTTTTGCTATCTTACCTTTTTATTAATCGTTATGAATGAGACGACGAAAGTTGAAAATTATGATGATTTGTGCATAATGGTTGATGATGCGACATCATACAGCAAAGCCGATCTCAGAGCAATAATGCTTTCACGGCGCCAATTTTTGTCTGAACATGTACGGGCAGAGATGGATTGTTGTATCGCAGATTATCTGCTTACTGTACAAGAAGTTATCACAGCACAACATCTCCATAGCTATCTTCCGATCGCTTCGTTAGCAGAGGTCAACACGGTGCCGGCTCTCGAGCGATTTGTCGCCATAGGTAAACAGCTTTCTGTGCCGGTTGTGCAGCATGGTGATCTTCTTTCCGTTGTCTATCATCCTGGCGAAGAGCTCCACACCGCCAAATTTGGTCAACCAGAACCGAAGCGGCACCTGCCTGCGGATGAGTCCACGCTTGATGTGGTGCTTGTGCCATTGTTAGCGTTTGATAGGCAAGGCTATCGTCTTGGCTATGGTAAAGGCATGTACGACCGCTTTTTGCAGCGCTTGGCGTCGCAGGGAAATCGTCCATTTCGGCTCGGAGTTTCATATCTTCAGCAGCAGCTTGGCGAGCTTCCGGTTGACGCTTGGGATGAACCGCTTGACGCTATTGTTCATGAAAAGGGTTTTATTCGATACACTTGACGGGTAACTGCTTATGCTGAAAAGAGAGAGTGAGGAGTGCGGAGAAGAGGGCGTGCAACAACGCTTTTTTGATATGTCGCTTTATATGAATCGCGAGCTGAGCTGGATAGCTTTTAATCAGCGCGTGCTTGAAGAGGCGCTCAACCCGTCAGCGCATCCGCTGCTGGAGCGAGTCAAATTCATTTCGATATTCAGCTCCAATCTCGATGAATATTTTATGATTCGTGTTGCTGGACTTGAAAAGCAGCATGAAGCGGGCATCCAAAAGCGCACTATTGACGGGCACATGCCGTTAGAGCAGCTCGAAAAAATACGTGCTTTAGTGCTCCAGCAATTGAGCCAGCGTAATGCCTGCCTTTATCACGATCTTGTACCGGCACTGCAACACGAGGGCATTGAGTTTGTGCGAGTATCGGAGCTCTTGCCACGCGAACAGCATCTGCTCAGCAGCTATTTCCGCCGCGAAATCTATCCCGTACTGACACCGCTGGCATTCGATACCGGTCATCCATTTCCCTTTATGTCTAATCTCTCGCTTAATCTTGCTATTGAGCTTGAAGATGAAGAGAATAAAGCGTTGAAATTTGCTCGCGTCAAGGTGCCAAGTATTCTGCCACGCCTGCTTCGTCTCGATAGCATCAAAGGTATTGCAAGTCATGATGGCATTATCCGATTTATCTGGATTGAGGATCTTATTGAGCACAACCTTGCGCATCTTTTTCCAAAAATGCGCATTGTGCAGTCGCACCTTTTTCGCTTGATTCGCGATGCCGATATTGAAATTGAGGAGGATGAAGCGGGAGATCTTCTTAAAACCATTGAGCAAGGGTTGCGTTCAATGCGCTATGGCAAAGTAGTACGACTTGATATTACGCCAGCTATGCCGCTTTCGGTGCGCAAGCTGTTGATGAATAATCTTGATGTTACCGAGCGCAATGTGTATGAAATTGATGGTACACTTGGTCTCGGCTGCTTGATTGATCTGCTGAAAATTGAGCGTCCAGCGTTGAAAGACCAACCTTTTCTGCCTGCGAATCCTCTTGAAGAGCAGTTCGGACAAAATATTTTCAGTGCAGTTCGAGCGAAAGATCGCCTGCTCCATCACCCTTACGACTCGTTTCAACCTGTTGTTGATTTGATTTATCAAGAAGCGCTTGACCCCGATGTTCTCTCAATCAAACAGACGCTCTACCGCGTCGGGAGCAACTCTCCTATTGTGGAAGCGCTCATGAATGCTGCTGAAGAGGGCAAACAGGTTGCGGTGCTTGTTGAGCTGAAGGCGCGGTTCGATGAAGAGAACAATATTGTCTGGGCTAAAGCGCTGGAGGATGTGGGCGTACATGTGGTGTATGGGTTGCCCGGGCTGAAAACCCACGCAAAACTTACCATGATTGTGCGCCGCGAGCATAAAAAGCTCAAGCGTTATCTCCATCTTGGCACGGGCAACTATAATCCGGCAACTGCTAAAATTTATACCGACTACAGCCTCTTTACAACAAATGAACAGATTGCTCACGATGTTGCTGAACTCTTCAACGCATTAACTGGTTATTCTAAACATACCGCGTACAGAAAGCTGCTCGTATCGCCCATAAACACACGCAAGCGCATTATCGAGATGATTGAGCGCGAAATTGAGTGGCAACGCACTGCGAGTAATGGGCGAATTATTATGAAGATGAATGCTCTGGTTGACCCTAAAATTATTCGTGCGCTTTATACTGCTTCCTGCGAAGGCGTAAAGATTGATTTGATTGTGCGTGGAATCTGCTGCTTGAAACCGGGAATTACCGGCATCAGCGATAACATTCGGGTGATCAGCGTTATCGGGCGTTTTCTGGAGCACAGTCGCGTTTATTACTTTCAGAACGGTGGTAAGGATAATGTTTATCTTGGCAGCGCCGATCTTATGCCACGCAATCTCGATGATCGGGTTGAAACACTTTTTCCGGTTGTGGATAAAGTGCTCATCACGTCAATTATTGCCGATTTGGAGTTGATTCTCAGTGACAATGTTAAGGCGTGGCAGATGAATGCTGATGGAACATACACTTTAGTTGCTCGTGATGGGGTAGCAGTTCATAGTCAAACGCTTTTTTTAACCAATGCTTGTCATAAAAAAATATCATCAAAATTTAACGTTAAAGAGATATGAAAATTGCAGTTGGAAGCGATCATGCTGGATTTGAATTCAAAAAAATCGTCATTGCCTGGCTGGAGCGCAATGGTTATGAGGTGAGCGATATGGGTCCGTTTAATGAAGATTCGGTGGATTATCCCGACTACGCCCGCAAAGTAGCCGTTGCTGTTGCTGATGGAAATTGCGATTCCGGCGTGTTGCTTTGCGGTACTGGCATTGGCGTTTCGATTGCTGCCAACAAAATTCCGGGCATTCGTGCCGCGCTTGCCTGCAGACCTGAGTTTGCGACACTTGCCCGTCAGCACAATAATGCCAATATTATCTGTTTCTCCGCCCGCTTTACCGATGAGGCTACTATCGACCAGAGTTTGCACAACTGGTTCACTGCTGAATTTGAAGGTGGAAGACATGAAAAAAGGGTGAACAAAATTGAACCATGCTGTTAACTGACGCCATAACGCCTTATCTCGATACTACCGCTCCCGTTTTTGCAGAGAGCGACTTGATTGCCGATGTTGTTGCCCGTTTGCAGAAGAGTGGGCGTTCATGCGCTCCTCTCCTGCACGAGGGGCGAGTCAGCGCAATGGTTACCCTTGCTGATGCGCTTGCAGCACTACCATCCGCTAAGCACTTGCAGGATATCAATTTGCAGCCAATTAGCTGTTGTGGTTTGCATGAACATCTTTTTGAAATTATCGGGCGAATGGATTCCTCGTCGTGCACTTTTCTTCCTGTTGCTGATGAGGATGGCCACTATGCTGGTGTGGTTGAAAAAGCGGTTTTGCTTGAGCAACTTGCCACCATGTATCATCTCCGAGAAGGTGCGGTAACGCTTGAACTCGATGTACCGTCCCGTTATCTCAAGCTCTCCGAGGTGATTGCCACCATCGAAAAAAATGATACTACGGTGTTGAGCTGCGCACTCTATCCGGCGACACCAGACAGCGTAGGGATGATTGCCACCTTTCAGCTTCAAACGCACGACTTTTTTCGACTCGTTACCAATTTGAAAAAATATGGCTACGTTATTCGTTACACCTCTCCTTTATTCAGAGAAGAGGAGAACGAAATGCGCGAAAAAGCGCTGGAGGTCATGCGCTTTATGGAGATGTAAAGATAGTCTGTGAATGCTTGAACGAAAATGATGAGGATATTATGATACAAGAAGATATTCAACACCTTACAGCATTAATTCAGCACCGTGCCGCTGAAATTTTTACCGAAATTGTAGCCTTGCGCCGCGATATTCACAGCCATCCGGAACTCTCCTACGAAGAAGTTCGAACCACGGCGCTGATTGAAAAGTACCTTCGTGAACTTGGCATTACACCTGAGCCACCAATGCTTCAGACGGGCGTTGTTGCCGTCATTCGCGGAACGCATCCAGCCTCAAAAGGGACGATGGTTGCCTTGCGCGCCGACATTGATGCTTTGCCACTGAACGAAGAGAATCAGCACGAATTCTGCTCGGTTAAGGCGGGAAAAATGCACGCTTGCGGGCACGATATGCACACCGCAATGCTGCTTGGTGCCGCAAAAATTCTTTCGGAGATGAGAGAGCTGCTTCAAGGTGATGTGCTGCTTATCTTTCAGCCGGCAGAGGAGAAAGCACCGGGTGGTGCAAAACCGCTTTTGGATGCGGGATTGTTCACGAAATTTAACCCTGCGGTTATTTTTGGTCAGCACTGTTTTCCCACCATCGAGAGTGGTAACGTTGCCCTGTGCAAAGGGGCATTTATGGCAGCAGCCGATGAATTGTATTTTACCATAACAGGACGAGGCGGGCACGCATCAGCACCGCACAAGGCGGCTGATCCGGTGCTTGCGGCGGCGCACATTATTACCGCAGTGCAACATCTTGTCAGTCGTGTTGCTCCTCCATACGAACCCGCAGTTGTGTCGATTGCCTCTATTAATGGTGGCCACACCACCAATGTTATTCCGCGCCAAGTGACCATGGCGGGCACCATGCGCACCATGAACGAGCAGCTACGTGCACAGCTTCAGGAGCGCTTGCATCAGACGGCAACGCATGTGGCGGCAGGACTTGGTGTAGAGGCGGAGTTAGAAATTCGGCAAGGATATCCGGTATTGTACAATAATCCAGCAGTTACTGAGCAGGCAGAGCAGATGTGTGCAGAGTATCTCGGACGTGAACAT
>CAIQSY010000098.1 GCA_903874585.1 uncultured Chlorobiaceae bacterium
CTACGTCCAAGAGGTGCTGATCGCTCCCTTTTACACAAAAAATATATCAAAGAACAAGAATTTTCTAGATTGTGCATGATCTCTTGGTTTTGTCTTAGATCAAACTAACATTTCAAAAGTCTATTTTTAGAGGTGCCCATAATACACTCATTAATTGGATGTGGCGGCTATTTATTGAGGTGTAACATTAATTTAGACAGTTCCTTTATGGATAAGAAAATATAAAAAGTATTCAAGAATTCCTGTCAACCTCTTTTTATGAATAAATAGAGCGAATAATAAGTCTTTTTATCAGGCCTGTTTATACCTGTCACAAGAAACCCGCCATGAGCACATAAACAGAGATTGTTAGAACATCATAAAAAAATATGCACTAATTACACATGATTGAATTTATTGTATTTACGGATTCACCCTCTTCCACAACCTGCACCCGCGACAAATCCAGCTCGCCCTTGAACGCCTTCTGGCTCAATATGCCATAAAGATTTTCCAGTGCAGTAAGACTTTGCTGATAGCGTGATTTGATGCCTTCGATCTTTTCTACGATTTTTGAAAAATGGTTTTGAAGTTCGAGTGGTGGTAGCGGAATAAGCGTTTCTTTAAGTTTTTCACCCGTCAAATGTGCAATAGTCGCCTTACAGGTAACATTCTTAAATCCATTGTAAAGGGAAAAAAACATCATCACATACTGAACATATTCAGGTATCGCCTGCGACTGGTATAATCTCACTCGATGTATGGCTTTCTGGAAATAACATTCTGCTATATTATTTCTCCATATTGCACATCGCCCTATATCTCCGCCTTCACAAATCAGCAAGTCTCCATCCAGCAAACCAAATAATGCGCGTTCTCTTTCATCAAAATCCATTTCTTCCAAATTATCCAATTTAAATCGAAACCACTGGACATTTGAATTTCCGATATACTTTCTCAGATGATTTCCTGTAATGAATTTTTTATCACGCATTTTCCCTAATCGAGAATCAGAAATTTCATCCACACGTTTCATTTCCCACCCCTTCTCATTACTGACCGGATCGCCAAACATCTCCAGAAAAACACTTTTGAGCAGTTCATCAAGCTGTTTGAGTTGCTCGCGACGGCGGGAGATCAGATTCTCTACTTTGGAAAGAAGGCTTGCGATGCGGATTTGGTCGTCAAGTGAGGGAAGTGGAATTTTAATTTTACCCAAATCTTCAAATGTAATTGCATCAAGACCAGTAGTTTTTTTTGTGATGTTTACCATATTTATTGATCGCAGGTAATAATACGCATAGATATTATATACCACTCGCGGGTCTTTTACTTGTAATGCACAAATATGGCTAACAATATACGCGTCAACACCTAAAACAGCTCGGTGATTCAAAGCAACAGAACCACTTCTGGGCAATAAAATTGCTCCTTTTTTGATACTTGTAAGTCTGTTTATCTGAGCAACTTCTTCCGATACATAATTTTCAAATTCGTTGAAATTATTAGAAAAATGGACTTTGCCAAGATCCTTCATTTTTACAAAAGGGGTGCCATATTTTGAGAAGCAATTTTCACCTTGAGGCGAAGGTTTCCCTCCAATAATCTCGAACAGATCTCGAATAAGATATTTTCTCATCTCCGCCTCCCCTCAATCGTCCTCATTCCGGTTGTCGGATTCCCTTCCAGCAGTTTCTCGTATCGCTCAAACTCGAATTGCGAACGCAGTGCGTTCGTAATTGTAAACCCATTATAAAAAGGCAATTTACGCCTAAATCGACCAACTGAATAACTCCTCCCGCAACCGTTTGCAAATGCTTGTTTCATCCAATCATCCCCTTCAACTCCAACAGCTCCCGTACAATCCCACTCTGAATATGTGCAAGTTCAGCCTCATCAATCTCCCCCACCTCTGCCGCAATCAGTTTGTCGAGAATCACCGACGGGCTTTCGTACACGACCTCTTCAAAAACATCGGTTTTATAGCGGGAAAGAGAGAGATCGTATCCTCCTTCGCCTTCAATTTCTGCACGCGGAACCATAAAGAACTTTTGGGTTCTGTCGGTGTCGTGCTCAACGCTTCGCCGTTTATAGTTCTCGACAATATCAAGCAGATCGCCGAAACCCTCCTGCTTGCTTCGTTTGTCGTCGAGCGAGTAGCCGTCCGACTGCATGTCGTAGAACCAGACGTGCTCTGTCGCTGGTTTGGTGACCTTGTCGAGCGGGCCCCATACTTTTGTGAAGAGCAGAATGGAGGTTGAAACTCCAGCATAAGGCTTGAAGACTCCGCTGGGCATGGTGATAACGGCTTTCAGGTCGCAGCGGTCAACAAGCAGTTTGCGCAGTGCCTTGAAGGCGCCGCCGGAGCCAAAGAGTACGCCTTGTGGTACAATAACGCAGGCGGTTCCCCCTTTTTTCAGCAGCCGGTAGATGTTTTCGACAAAGAGCAGCTCGGTTTTGGTGGTGGAGAGGGTAAAGCTTTCGTTGATGTCGCCCTTGTCGATGCTGCCGGTAAAGGGGGGATTGGCCATGATGATGTCGTAGCAGGACTCTTGCGTAAAGCTTTTGCTCAGAGTGTCTTTGTAGTCGATTTCCGGCTCGTCAATGCCGTGCATCATGAGGTTCATGAGCGCAAGGCGAACCATGGTGCTGTCGATATCGTAGCCAAAAAGCGTTTTGCTGAGAATGGTTTTTGCCTGTTCGGTAAGCCCGGCGGAGACGGAGGTACGGAGAAATCCATCTTCGTCCGCCACGAGCTCCTTGTTTCCGGCACGAATCGCCAATTGCGTCACGATGTATTGATAGGCCCCAAGCAGGAATCCACCTGATCCACATGCGGGGTCGGCAATGGTGTGGCCAAGCTTTGGCTCGACCAGATCGGCCATCATTTTGATGATATGGCGAGGGGTCCGGAACTGGCCATTTTTACCGGCGGAGGCAATTTCGGAGAGAAGAAATTCATAGACGTCGCCCTGAATATCCTGAAATGCCTGCCCCTTTTCATTCGAGTCTTTCTCCATCACCTCAAAGATCTCGTCAACCGTTTTCACCGCTTCAACAAGGAGCGAAGGCTTGGGAATGATGAAAACCGCGTTTTTGATATGGTGGGTAAATTTCGACTCGGAGCCGTTCATGTCTTTCAGGTAGGGAAAGACTCTCAACTGCACGTGGGTGAGCATCGCTTCGGCCTGCATGTGTTTGAATTCACTCCAGCGAAGGGTGCTTTTGTCAATGGCATAACTCGCGGCATTCTCTTTGTCACGGTATTCCGGCGGTATCCACATCCCCTCAAAGAGTGAGCGATAGGTGTCGCCCGCCCACTCGGCGCTTGCCTGCTTCTCCCTGTCCTGATCGTCCATGCGCTTCATAAAGAGCAGATAGGTGATCTGCTCAATCGCGGTGAGCGGGTTGGAAATGCCGCCGCTCCAGAACTTGTTCCAGAGTTGGTCTATCTTCGATTTCAGTTCAGGGTTGTGCTGAAGCATCGGCTTGTATCTGTACTATTGATGGTAAACTGTTTCAGTATGTTCATTTTCTGTTCTGCTTCAAAAATGTTTGTCCTTGCTCGGTTGTTCGGTTTCATAATTTCGCTTGCTCCCCATGGTTCAGCACAGCAGCTACCGACTTATGCGGTTACTTATGCGGTTACTTGTGCGGTCACTTGTGCGCTGACTTGTCCGGTGACCTGTCCGGTGACCTGTCCGGTGACCTGTTGGTCCATGGATTCTGCCTATTCACCTTTGTTTAAATTCTTTAAAGAGATTGACCCTTTTGCAGTAAGCCGGTACTTTTGCAGGCGGCTGCCGGGCTTTTCGGGAATGGTATAAGCCACAAGCTCCCTATCAAGGAGTTTTTTCATTAACTCATTGAGATAACGGGTTGGTTTTTCTTTGCCAAATGCCTCCGCAATTGCTGCTTTTGATAAAGGGCTGGGTTGAAGAAGCTCCATAATACGCAATCCCATTGTTGACTCTACCCCTGACTCTACCCCTGACTCTACCCCTGACTCTACCCCTGACTGGGCCCCCAAGGTTTTTGCATCACCATTC
>CAIQSY010000099.1 GCA_903874585.1 uncultured Chlorobiaceae bacterium
ACCAGAGCGGCTGGCCACTGCTGCACGGTTACCCGGAAAGAAGGAAATGGAGGTAAATCGGCGTGCTGCATCTCAACGGCAATTTTTTCATACTTCAGCCTAATCAGCTCCTGCTGCTCATGGCTCATTGATAGTTCACCCTTTTTGCCACCTGTGTGCGGATTGTACCAATTGCGCGATAATCCAAACTCAAGCAGTTTCCCTCTCAGCTCAATAAGATCGAGATAACATGCCTGTTTTTTTTCAACAGCCTCAAGTTGAGCTTTCTGCCGTACCATAAAACCAGCAGTTCCAGCAATAACAATAATCATGCTGATGGTTCCGGTAACAACAATCGCGCGTAACGGTGAAATTTTTTTAATGGCCTGTATGGCTCTCAGCATAGACAACTCTGTTCAAATAAGGGAAATTCCCGGCATATTTGCCTTTTCCATCCACTCTTCAGAGTGTGGGAAGCACAATATAACACTTGAACAGGCTACTCTGTTCTCTTTGCATCAAGCTTTTCAGTTGCAGCCCCATACTCCCACAAAGAGCGCTCCCTAATGCTGCTGTCGCGCTTTCTCCCAACACCCTTATTTTTTTTGATGCCGAGTGCGACGAGTTTCCAGAAGCTGTACTGTTGTTTTTTCGTTGGCTTCGAGAGCCTCAGCCAGCGATATATTACTCTTCGTTGCCTGAGGCTCTCGAAGCCAACATTATCGCCGCTACTTCATGAGCGCCGCATTTTTGCGATTGACATAGGCTGAAATGTGGATACTGATTTCATAGAGCAAAATCATGGGGAGCCCGATGATGAGCTGGGTGACAACGTCGGTTGATGGCGTGACGATTGCCGCAACAATCAGCAGAAAAACAATGGCATGTTTGCGGTAGAAGCGCATGAAGGCAGGAGTCAGCAGTCCTATTTTTGAAAGGATATACGAGATAAAGGGGAGTTCAAAAACAAGCCCTGCAGTCAGGAGCGCGCCGATAAAGAAGCTGATGTAATCCTGAACGGCGATGTTGTTTTTGATGAGTGTTGAACCAAAACCGGCAAAAAACTGTAGTGATACTGGCAAAAACACAAAATAGCCGAACGCTATGCCGGAAAAGAAGCAGAGCGAGATAAAGAGTATGGAAAACCGGCCAGCCTTACGTTCGTGCTCGTGCAGTGCTGGAGCAACAAACTGCCATATCTGCCAGGCAATAAAGGGAAAAGAGATGATAAAGGCGGTAAAGAAGACAACCTGAAAGTAGAGTGAGACCTGACCGTAAGGGACAAGATTTTGCAGTACGAGTGACTCGCTGCTCCGTTTGAGTGGTCCGATAAGCACTTCATTGACAAGGAAATCGGCGTACGAGGCACACGCTATGGTAACGATAAGCAGCACAATGACGGACTTGATCAGCCGTGATCGTATTTCATCGAGATGCCCGATAAAGCTCATTTCGTTATCTGGTGGTGGCTCGGGCGTTTCTGCTGTGGGTTCCGTAATAACTGTGTTCCGCTGCTCTTCAGTGAATTTTGCTGGTGCGGTTGTCTCTATTTCCTGATTCATGAATGGTATGGGCGAATGAAGTAATATCTATGAAAAGAGTTGTCTCTTCTTACCTTGTTGATCGTAACACATCTTGTTGCGGTTTCGTAGCTTCGTCTCTCTTATTCTCGAAGCATCGAAGCGTTTATGGCAATTTTTAGAGCTATCCTTTTAAAACATAGTAACAAAGATTCATGCAGACAAAGAAAATGTTTCATTACCTCACTGGAGTGACCATTTTTTTTGCTCATTGAAATGTTATACTTTAAGCCTTTTAAGGCAGTTTATCATGATAAAAACCCGCGGAATTGGTGAATATTAAGGATGTTACTGCATCGGTTGCCGATGAAATTGAGCTGTTTCAGCAGCGCTACAAACAGGAGCTCTATTCGCGGAATACCCTGGTGGATAAGGTAACTCGTTATGTACTGAAACAGCAGGGCAAGCAGATTCGCCCGGCAATGGTGCTGCTCTCTGCGCAGTTGTGCGGTGGCGTTACGGACTCAAGCTATCGTGCAGCCATTATGGTGGAGTTGCTCCATTCAGCAACGCTTATCCATGATGATGTTGTTGATGGCGCTGAAATGCGCCGAGGATTACCCTCCATTAACGCTTTGTGGAAAAATAAGATATCGGTCTTGATGGGCGATTATCTTCTTTCGCGTGGGCTTCTTTATTCGCTTGATCACAACGATTACGGTTTTCTCCATCTCGTGTCGGAAGCGGTACGCAGAATGAGTGAGGGAGAGATTCTCCAGATTCAGAAAACCCGAAGTCTCGATATTACGGAAGAGGATTATCTGAGTGTTATTTCAGATAAAACAGCCTCATTGATTTCATCATCCTGCGCTATGGGTGCGCAGAGCGCAACCACCGATGAGGCGAAGATTGCTTGTTTGAAAAGTTATGGCGAATATCTTGGTCTTGCCTTCCAGATTCGTGACGATCTGCTTGATTATACCGGCGACTCTAAGAAAACCGGCAAGCAGATGGGCATTGATATCAAAGATAAAAAGATTACGCTGCCCCTCATTTATGCGTTGCGTCAGGCACCAGTTTCCGAACAAAACCACATTCGCTCCATTTTGAAAAGTTCACGCAAAAGAGCCGTTAAAAGTGGCGAGGTGATGGAATTTGTTCGCGCAAAGGGTGGGCTTGAGTATGCCGCTGGTGTTGCTGAAGAGCTTGCGGCAAAAGCAGTTGCATCCATCAGCACCTTTGCTGATAGCGCTGCAAAAACATCGTTGCTGCGGCTTGTTGATTTTGTGATGGTGAGGCAGTATTAAGTTTCGAGCAGATTCTAACAGTTACAGGTACCATGAAAAAAGCGGCTCTTATTTTTTTTCTCTTGATTGGAGCTATCCTCCTTTTCGATAAAATCCTTATGCCGCTTTACATTGCACAGGGCAGTTCGAGGGTGGTGCCTGATGTAACCAATATGGATTATGAGAGTGCCGAGCAACGGTTACGGCAGTCGGGCTTTGAGGCGATAAAGAGCTACCACGTGAAATATCTCAGCAATGTTGATTCCAATCTTGTGATTTCCCAAACGCCTTTAGCAGGGCTGGAGGTAAAGCCTGGCAGAAACGTTTATCTCGTGGTGAACCGTCGTGATAAGCCAAGCTTTCCTATGCCCGATTTTGTTGGACGACCCGAGTTTGATGCTCGTCAGGCGGCAGCTCGTATGAATATTGTGTTGAACGATGTGCAGCTCAGCACGGTAACAAATGCTGAGGATAATGGCAAAGTGCTCAGCCAGTCAATTACGGCGCAGACCATGGTACAGGCAGGTGCCTCAGCCTCCATTATTGTTGGTAAATATGAAGTATCCTCAGTTGGTATAAGAAAAGTTGTGTTGCCCGATGTTCTTGGTATGTCGCTTGATCAAGCGCAGCAGATGCTTACTGAAGCAGGACTGAAGCCAGGGAAGGTTGTAATAGAGCACTCCGAACTGCTTGTACCAAATACCGTTATCAGCCAGAAGCCAGCCGTTGGGTCTTATATTTCACCGGAACAGCCAGTTGAGTTGACCATCGTTACCGCGGAGTAATTGAGTTGATTCTTTGTAGATTTTGCTAAAATTTTTAGCTTCACAGTTAACAATAGTTAACTGTTTGTTAGTTTGTAGCTTATCATATTAACATTTTGTCTTTGTTGAAGAATCATGTCTCTTCCTGACTATGTTGTTATGCAGGAATTTTTTATGCGTGAGCTTCGCCTTATGCACCTTCCTGTTGCTATCAAGTTTTTTTTCGATGCATCTGAACTTGCTGATTTTTTATCTGTAGCTCCGTATTATGTACCGACAACTCCTTTGACGTTTTGCCAAGCGGAGATTGGTGCGCGTATGGAGGGTTTGACTATCCTTGTTGAACGTGAAAAACTTGGTTGCACTAATGCTCGATATATTTTTGGCTGGAAGGAATTTGATGATGCTGAGGTGAAAAGCCATGTAAAATATTGCCAGGATATTGAGCAAGCCTCTCGTTTTGTACAGGGGAAGCCGCGATTGCCAGAGCGGCAATTGCGTGCCGTTACGGTTGCGCCACTCGCGCAAAGTATTGGAGAGCCTGATGTTGTCCATTTTTATTGTGATAACATGCAGGCTTATCATCTTTTGGGTGATTGGATGGCAACACAGAATGTGCATCCATTTCGACCATTGATGAGTGTAAATTCAGCAGCATGTGGTGGCAATGTATTTGCTTTTAACGATAATCAGGCGAATCTTTTTCTACCCTGTAGTGGCAGTTACAACTCAGGTAAAACAGAACGTGGTGAAACCAATCTCACCATTCCAGGGAAACATATCAACGCGGTGATGCAAAGGATGATGATGCGTGTTGAGGAAAAAGGAGGAGCTGCAATTACTCGCCTTGGAAATCCTTTTCCGGGAGCGAATATCTGTAAAAATTGCCCGCTGATTGTGTTTAAAAAAGGCGAAAATTCTGCGGTTACTGGCGCGTAACCTTTTTGTTTTTACGCTATCGATAGTTGGTATTTTTATACTCCTCACGAAGATCTTTAATGCCAGTTGTGCGGTCATTACCATCGCTGATAATGCCGAAATATTCGAGGATAATTCGCCCGACAAGCCATAAACCGGCAAAAAGCAAGGCTATTGAAGTCAAAAAACGTGTTATTGTTTCTTTCATGAGAGCGGTTTTGATAATCGTCGAGCAATGGTCTTAAAAAATATTATTCACGAAAGAGAATAACCTCAGAGCAGCTCAAAAAATGTGCTTGTGAGCTGCTCTTTAACATGCACATCACGAGAAGAGAGCGTAACTTTACGCTTCGTTAAAGCACTCTTCAGCTTCACACCAGTCATTCAAGTCGTCACCATCATTTTTTCCGTTTGCTTCCCAGCGGTAGTAGGCGGCAACTCTTATATGCTCTTCACGCATTTCTGGTGTTATCTCAACAGTTTCAGCTTTTTTGCTTTTTTTTGTAGATGCTTTTTTCTTTGGCTCTTTTTCTGCCGTAATCTC
>CAIQSY010000100.1 GCA_903874585.1 uncultured Chlorobiaceae bacterium
AAATCTCATGCGCTTGGTGGTGCAGGTATGGCATTTGATACTGGTAACTCTGCTGTGATGAACAATCCAAGCACACTTGGAATGATGAAGGATGGTGCAAAGGAACTTGGTTTTGGCATCAGGGGATTGCATCCTGATGTTAGCTTGAAGTATGGTCCTATCTCTGATACCTCAGCAGGCAACGCTTATTACATGCCATCACTCTCTTACACTCGCAAAGATGGTTCGATTGCATGGGGTGTTGCCATGCTTGCTCAAGGCGGTATGGGTACTGAGTATGGCAATGATTCGCCACTGTTTCAAGGTGGCACCTCTTTTGGCAATAATCCAATTGCCATGAGTGGAAAGGAGATTCGTTCAGAAGTGAGTGCCGGTCGTGTGATGTTTCCTGTAGCGTGGAATATTACCAAGAATACGACTATCGGTGGTTCTGTTGATCTGCTCTGGACAAGTATGGATTTGCAGATGGATATGGATGGAGCACATTTTAAAGGGATGGCTGAAGGAGGCGCAGTGAGTGGAACGATGTTCAATTCGTTGCATCGTATGATGGTGTCTACTACTGATCCTCATGTCGATGATATCAACTACGTGCGTTTTGATTTTTCCAACAACAATCCGCTGATTGGCCAAGCGATAGGGTATGGTACTGCTGCCAAGATTGGTTTGACCCACCGCCTGAGTAAAAACTTGACGGTTGGTGGCAGTTATCACACCAGAAGCAGATTGTCGGATCTTGAAACGTCCAAAGCCACACTCGCATTTGCTGGAACTGGTACAGCGTTTCCCGGCTCAAATCCTGTATCAGTGACAGGAACTCTCAAGGTAAAAGATTTTGAATGGCCATCAGTGTTAGCAGCGGGCTTTGCTTTTTACCCCGATAAGCGCTGGATGATTGTTGGCGATGTAAAATATATGGATTGGGCAACAGCCATGAAAAAATTTTCCATGTCATTTGTTGCCGATAACAATGGGGCGTTTCCCGGTCAATCACTTGATGTGGAGATGAAACAGGATTGGAAAGATCAAACCATTTTTTCAGTCGGTGTGCAGTATAAAGCAACTGATCGCTTGGCGTTGCGTGCAGGTGCTAACCTTTCAACCAATCCAGTTCCCGATACCTATCTCAATCCACTTTTTCCGGCGATTACTAAAAACCACTATACCGGTGGATTTGGTTATCGTTTAACCGATAAATCCAGCTTGTCCACAGCTCTTGCTGTTGTTCCAAAGGTTTCGGCAACCAATGGTATGGTTATGAGTCATAGCCAACTTAACTGGTCACTCAACTACGCTCATTCGTTGTAATCTTGAGACGAAAAAGTGAAGATAGGTGATTTTTTATGAACGGTTTCTTTTGAAGAGTCTATAATTTTTCTTAAAATATCAATACTTGGTTATGTAGGAATATATCCAACATAACAAAGATGCTTTTCCATACTCTATTTTTCCAGCGGTAAGAAAAAATCTTGATTTTCGTTTCTCTTCAGCCACAGATGCTGGGGTGGCAGATTTCTACGATGTAGCACCATTTATAATTTTTTAGAAAAACTACTCCATGAATTACGGCTTTGTTCTTGATGCCCGAAAATGTATCGGATGTCATGCCTGTACGGTAGCATGTAAATCCGAAAATCAGGTGCCTCTTGGTGTTAATCGTACGTGGGTGAAATACGTCGAGAAAGGGACATTTCCCGATAGTCGTCGGTATTTTACTGTTTTGCGGTGTAATCATTGCGCTGAACCACCATGTGTCGATATTTGCCCTGTTGAGGCATTGCATAAGCGGGATGATGGTATTGTTGATTTTGATCAGCGCCGTTGTATCGGTTGTAAAGCGTGTTCTCAAGCTTGCCCTTATGGTGCTCTTTACATGGATCCCGAGACGCACACCTCTGCTAAGTGTAATTTCTGTGCTCATCGTAAAGAGGTTGGACTCAATCCGGCTTGTGTTGCTATTTGTCCTCAGCAAGCCATTGTTGCCGGTGATCTTGATGATCCGAAGAGTGCTGTTGCAATGCTTGTTGCCAAAGAGCAGACGATGGTGCGCAAGCCTGAAAAAGGTACCTCCCCAAAAGTATATTACATTAATGGCGATGGTGCTTCGCTTGATCCGCTTGAAGTTTCGGAGGTCAATGGATATCTCTGGAGTGAGCAGTCGCGTGGTGTTGGTCATTTCTCGGGCAAACATTTTACCAAACCAGCAAAAAAATTGCTCCCTTCAACCGGAGTTGATGGCAAGCCAAAGGCTCGCAAGGTGTATGATATTCCTTCAAAAGGAGTTGTCTGGGGTTGGGAGGTTCCTGCCTATGTGTGGTCTAAAGCCGTTGCTTCAGGATTATTCCTGTTAATGTTTGTGTTACAGTTGTTGATGCATCCACTTTCTGATGCCATGCAGTGGGCATCATGGGCTGTATCACTTCTCTTTCTGGCACTTACCGGAGTTTTTTTGGTCAAAGATCTTGATCGTCCTGAGCGTTTTTCCTCTGTTATGCTTCGTCCACAATTTGGATCATGGCTTGTTAAAGGTGGTTTAACCATCGCTGGCTTTGGCGCTTTTCTTGCCCTTTGGGGTGTTGCAAAGTTTTTGCAGATCCCGTTGCTTGAACAAGTTTCATTATGGGGTGGAGCTGCGTTTGCTTTGCTGACGGCAACTTATACGGCGTTCTTGTTTGGTTCGGCAAAAGGGAGAGATTTCTGGCAAAGCCCGATGCTGCTTCTTCACATGTTTTTGAATTCACTGCTTGCTGGTGGTTCAGCTATGATGGCACTCGCTGTTGTTACGGGAGGTGCCGATGAGCTTCTTTCGCTTCTTCGTCCAGCGCTTGCTGGTGGTTTTGTTCTGCATATTCTTGTGATGCTTTCAGAGCTTTTTGGCAAGCATCCGTCAAAATCTGCAGAGCGTGCAGCGGAAGCAATTGTGCATGGTTCGCTCAAACAGCTATTCTGGTATGGTAGCTTTGTACTGGGCAACGTGCTTCCACTCTTGTTGTGCCTTGCTGTTTCATCGCCAGCCATGCTTGCATTGGCCGCCATTTTTGGGCTTTGTGGTGTGTTCTACACAGAAAAAGTCTGGATTCATGCACCGCAAACAGTTCCGTTAAGTTAATCAAGCGCTGGAGTATCTCATGAGTTATACCCATAAACCAACCGTTATTGAAACTATAGCAGAGAAGCTGCATCTTATTCCCGATCTTCATGCTGAGGGTGATGAGCGTGCCGCAAAAAGTGCTACTACCGATGGCTCTCAGGTCAACTGTCCACCTCCCGATCAGTGGGATAATTGGGTGGAGTACGATTCAAAAAGCTGGCCTGAACGCAAGGCGAAAAATTATATGCTGATTCCCACCTCTTGCTTTAACTGTGAAGCAGGTTGCGGACTTCTCGCTTATGTTGACAAGGAGACTATGCAGATGCGCAAGTTGGTTGGTAATCCTTACCATCCGGCAAGTCGTGGCAGAAACTGTGCCAAAGGTCCAGCAACGTTGAACCAGATTGAAGATACTGATCGTGTGCTTTATCCCATGAAGCGTTCAGGAAAACGCGGAAGTGGCAAATGGGAGCGTGTGAGCTGGGATAGCGTTCTCGACGATATTGCAGGCAGAATGCGCAAAGCTATTCAGGAAGGTCGCAATAACGAAATTTCTTACCATGTTGGTCGTCCCGGACATGAAGGTTTCATGGAGTGGGTGCTTCGTGCATGGAATGTTGATGGCCATAACAGCCACACCAATGTTTGTTCTTCGGGAGCTCGTTTTGGTTACGCTATATGGGAGGGGTTTGATCGCCCATCTCCCGATTATACCAATGCAAAATTTATGCTTCTGGTCAGTGCTCACCTTGAATCAGGGCACTACTTTAACCCTCATGCCCAGCGTATTGTTGAGGCAAGAATGAAAGGCGCAAAACTTGCAGTGCTTGATCCTCGTCTGTCGAATACGGCGAGTATGTCGGACTATTGGATGCCGAGTTTTCCAGGCAGCGAACCTGCTGTTTTGCTTGCCATGGCAAAAGTTATTATCGATGAAGGGTTATACAATCGTGATTATCTTGAAAACTGGGTAAACTGGAAAGAGTATCTGAAGAAAGATTATCCCGGAACTCCAGAAACATTCGAGAACTTTATCGAAGTCCTGAAAAAAGAGTACAGCTCTTATACACCGGAATATGCTGAGAAGGAGAGTGGCGTCAAAGCAGCAACCATTGTTGAAGTTGCCAGGAAAATTGGTGAAGCTGGAACTCATTTTGCTACACATGTATGGCGTAGCGCAAGCAGCGGAAATCTTGGTGGTTGGGCAGTGTCGCGTACACTTCATTTTCTCAATGTTCTAACCGGCAGTGTTGGTACGCCAGGCGGAACTTCGCCAAGCGCATGGAACAAGTTCCACCCAGATGTTCATGCAAAGCCAAAACCGCAGACGTTCTGGAATACGCTTCAATTGCCAGATGAATATCCACTTGCACATTTTGAGTTGAGCTTCTTGTTGCCTCATTTTCTTAAAGATGGACGTGGCAAACTTGATGTTTACTTTACCCGTGTGTTCAATCCAGTCTGGACATATCCTGATGGTTTTACATGGATTGAGGCGTTAACGGATGAATCAAAAATTGGGCTTCATGCAGCGCTTACCCCAACATGGAGCGAAACGGCCTATTTTGCGGATTATGTTTTGCCAATGGGGCATTCTGCTGAGCGACATGATCTTATCAGCTATGAAACTCATGCAGGCAGATGGGTTGCATTCCGTCAGCCAGTGCTTCGTGTTGCACATGCAAAAATGGGTAAACCTGTGCAATATACTTGGGAGGCAAATGTTGGTGAAGTTTGGGAAGAGGATGAATTCTGGATTGAGTTGACATGGCGTATCGACCCTGATGGAACTCTTGGTATAAAACAGTATTGCATGTCACCATATCGTCCAGGCGAAAAGATTACGATTGAAGAGTATTATCGTTACATTTTTGAACGTACTCCTCGACTTCCAGAAGCTGCCGCTAAAGAGGGGCTTACTCCGCTTGAGTACATGCAGAAGTACGGAGCTTTTGAGGTTGAAAGCAATGTGTATAAGGTCAATGAACGACCTGTATCGCAGGCTGATATTGATGGATCGTCAGTGCATAAGGAGACAGGTGTTGTTACGAAAAATGGTAAACCTGTCGGTGTTCAGGTTGGTGGTGCCAATTGTATTGGTTTTCCAACACCATCGCGTAAGCAGGAACTCTATTCTCAAACCATGATTGATTGGAAATGGCCAGAGTATCGTCTTCCAACGTACATTAAAAGCCATGTGCATCAGGAAATTATGAATCGGAGTAAGGGCGAGTTTGCACTTGTGCCTACATTTCGTCTTCCGGTGTTGATTCACTCTCGTTCAGGTAATGCGAAATGGCTGGCTGAAATTGCACATCGTAATCCAGTGTGGATGAACGCTTCCGATGCAAAGTCTCTTGGTTTTGAAGATGGCGATCTTGTTCGTGTGAATACTGATATTGGATTCTCTGTCAACAGGATTTGGGTGACGGAAGGTATTCGACCAGGCGTTGTTGCCTGTTCGCACCACATCGGTCGCTGGCGCCGTGAGCAGGATCCTGCAGCAAATCGCTGGGCAACCAATCGGGTTGAGATCAAGTGTGAAGGTAGTGGAAAATGGAAAATGCGAGTTGAGGAGAGTATTGAGCCTTACGAAAGCAGTGATCCTGATTCTTCAAGAATTTTCTGGTCAGATGGTGGTGTTCATCAGAATATTACCTTCCCTGTTCATCCCGATCCAATCAGTGGAATGCACTGCTGGCATCAGAAAGTGCGGATAGAGAAAGCTCATGAGGGAGATCGTTATGGCGATGTTTTTGTTGATACTGATCGCTCTTTCCAGATATACAAGGAGTGGCTTGCTATGACAAGGCCAGCGCCCGGTCCAGATGGTCTTCGCCGTCCACTCTGGTTGAATCGTCCGTTCAGACCTGATGAAAAGACTTATTATTTAAAGTAATTTAGAGAGTTATTCGGGATATTGGCGCCAGCTTACTATCCCGAATAACAGTATCTGGTTTTTATCACTCATTTCGTTTTAATCCATGAGCCCAGCAACTTCTGTGTTTAGAAAAATATTGATGGGCAGTGCTGCAGCAGTTGGCGTATTATTACTTTATTTATTGATACCTGCTATCTCTTTTGCTGCTGAACCTCAAATGGTTGAGCAAACTGCTTGGTGGATTTGGATGCTGCTTTTATTTGCTTTTTCTTTTGTACTGGGTATTTTTTCAGTTCTTGCAGGAGTTGGTGGTGGTGTACTTTTTGTCCCGATAGTCAGCGGTTTTTTCCCTTTTCATCTCGATTTTATTCGGGGAGCTGGATTATTGGTTGCTCTCTCAGGCGCTCTATCTGCAGGAGCCCCATTGATGAGAAAAGGTCTTGCTGATTTAAAACTTGGGCTGCCTATGGCCTTGGTTGGTTCGATTAGCTCAATTGCAGGAGCTCTTGCTGGGCTCGCAATGCCAGCTAATATCGTTCAATTGTTGCTTGGCATTGCTATTATGGGTATCGCTACGCTCATGATGAAGTCAAGAGGTTCTGGATCAATTATTGATCATCAAGAGTCTGATGCGCTTTCGAAAATGCTGGGTATTTCAGGAGTGTACTACGATGAGGTAACCAAAAAAGATATTTCTTGGCAGATTCACCGAACTCCAATGGGTCTTGTGTTATTTATGTTCATTGGTTTTATCGGTGGTATGTTTGGTATGGGTGCAGGGTGGGCGAACGTTCCAGTTTTTAATTTGCTTATGGGTGTACCGCTTAAAGTGGCAGTTGCTACAAGTGGTTTGGTGCTCTCTATTAATGGAGCTGCTGCTGCATGGGTTTATATTTTCAAGGGCGCTGTTATACCACTTATCGCTGTTCCTGCAATTGGTGGAATTATGCTGGGTTCAAAAATAGGTGCTAAGTTGTTGACCAAAGTAAATACCCGGTCAGTAAGAATGATTGTTATTATCATGTTGGTGATTGCAGGTTTACGTTCATTGTTAAAAGGTTTTGGAATATGATGATGGATAAAAATAAAAAATCACAAGGTATAGATAACGTTCAACAAGTTTATTCTAAAGTTCTTGAAAATGTTTCACATGTTGGCTTTGTACTTTTGATAGGAGGGTATTTTGTGTACATCTTACAATTACTGCCACTATCAATTCCAATTGATGTAATTGCAGGGAATTGGCATCTTAGTGCTGCTGAAATGCATCAAAAACTTAATACCCCATCGGGTTGGTCTTTTTTTGCTACTACAGCAATGTTGATGAAAGGTGATGTTTTCAGTTCTTTGTCGATTTACTACTTAGCTACCGCAACGATTTTTTGCTTATTATTTACCATACCGGCTTACATCCGTGATAAAAATTATATCTATACAACAATTGCCTTTTTTCAAATAGTTGTTTTGCTGGTGGCAGCAAGTGGAATAATTAACTAAATTTATCTGCTTGTCGCATTATCGGTAATTAGTTATATAGTATCCTTTTTTTCATATTTTTCTTGATGTGGTCATGTTAGTTTTTATTATAACCGTAATTCCTTTTTAGGAAATGCTTTAATTTAGGAGATACGCACAATGGGTGACACGAAAAAACTCGCTATCATTGCATCACAGGGGACGCTTGACTGGGGTTACCCTCCATTTATTCTTGCCTCAACGGCTGCCGCTATGGATATGGAAGCCGTCATTTTCTTTACTTTTTACGGTCTGCCATTGCTTAAAAAAGAGATTGATGCAAAAGTATCACCACATAGCAACCCTGCTATGCCAATGAAGATGCCTTTTGGTAATAAAGATTTTCAGTCCATGAATTGGCAGATTCCAAATCTTATTTCAGCAAATGTACCTGGTTTCGATAACATGGCAACAATGCTGATGAAAGAGACTTTTAAAAAGAAAGGTGTTGCTACTATAGAAGAGCTTAGAAGCATGTGTCAGGAATTCGGTGTTCGTTTTATTGCTTGTCAGATGACAATGGAAGTGTTTGGATTTGAAAAAGAGGATTTTATTGATGGAGTTGAATTTGGTGGTGCGGCAACTTTTCTTGAGTACGCTGCTGATGCTAATATTTCTCTCTTTATCTAATCTATCACACACCAATGTTGCGTTACAGTGATCTTGTTCGAAACTGTTTGTCGGATATCAAGGAGCTTTTACCTTGGGAGCTTCTCGCTCGTATGGAAGCTAATCCGGAGCTTATGATTCTTGATGTGCGTGAACCTTATGAATTTGCAGCTTTGCACATACAAGGTTCGATCAACGTGCCACGGGGTGTTCTTGAAACAGCCTGTGAATGGGATTATGAAGAGACTGTTCCCGAACTGGTAATGGCTCGCAAGAAGGAAATTGTTGTTGTCTGCCGTTCTGGTCACCGTAGTGCTCTTGCGGTCTATAACATGCAGTTGATGGGTTACGAACATGCCATTTCTTTAAAGGCTGGTTTGAGGGGTTGGAATGATTATGAAGAACCTCTTTGGAGTAGTTCAGGGGTTATCGTTGATTTTGCTGAAGTCGATGATTATTTTATCTCTAAACTTCGACCTGAACAGAGAGCCCCAAAACATGAGTAAAGCTTGAACAATTGAAAAGAATTTTGTAGAACTATAATCAGGAGTGTTGTTATGAGTGAAATTGCAGCCAAGCTGGAGCTAAATTGTGAAGGCTTAAATTGCCCTTTACCAATTTTGAAAACCAAAAAAGCTATTGATTCGCTGAACAGTGGCGAGATACTGAAAATGACAGCTACCGATCCAGGTTCTGTTAATGATATGGCTTCATGGGCAAACCGTACAGGAAACGAGTTAGTCGGACACACCGAAGTTGGTAACGTTCATACATTTTATATTAAAAAGAAGTAGAAGGGATGTAGTGCTGTGAGCAATTTCCCTCGTTTGATGATATCTGCTGCTTGGAAAAGTTCCGGCAAAACCATGATTACTCTTGGTATTTTAAGGTATATTTCAAATCAGGGAATTGCAGTAAGTAGTTTCAAAAAGGGTCCAGATTATATCGATCCCATGTGGCATAAACTTGCCAGTGGTCATGAATGTTATAATCTTGATCCTTACTTGATGGGTGAAAAAGTTTGTCGCAATTCATTCCAGCAGCATATTATTGAAGATCATACAACTCTTGCGCTTGTTGAGGGTAATCATGGGTTGCACGATGGCGTAGCACTTGATGGATCAGATAGTTCCGCTGGTCTTGCTCAACTTCTTGACTTGCCGGTTTTACTTGTTGTTGATAGTCGCAAGACCAGTAGAGGAGTTGCTGCACTCGTTATGGGTATGCAGGCTTTGCCTCCATCAGTCAACGTGCAGGGTGTGATATTAAATCATGTCAAAAATGCACGACAAGGTGAGAAGCAGAAAAAAGCGATTGAGCATTATTGTAAGGTTCCTGTTCTCGGAGTAATTCCTTTTGATTCTGAGCTGATACTGCCAGAAAGACATCTTGGTCTTACGACTGTTGAGGAGACTTTTGATGCTGAGAGCTTTATTCAGAGAGTTGCTGACAAGGTTATAAGTTGTTGTGATATGCCCGCTATTCAGGAATTGTTTTATAATGCACCATTTATGGAGCAACAGCCGGTTGCACATTATGTTGCATCACAAAACAAGACAGCAAGAATAGGAGTTTTCAGAGATGCTGCATTTTGTTTTTACTATCCCGAAAATTTACGTGCGTTGCAGTCTCATGGTGCTGAACTTGTTTTTATCAATTCACTTGAGTCGAGTTCATTGCCAGAGGTTGATGCTCTTTATTTAGGTGGTGGATTTCCTGAGTCCTTTTTTGAGCGGTTAAGTGCAAATGTCGGTCTGTTGTATGATGTTCGTGCAAGGGTAGAGTCGGGTATGCCACTCTATGCTGAGTGTGGTGGGTTTATTTATCTTTGTAAGAGTGCAGCTTATGGTGGTATCACCTATTCTCTTGCAGGTGTGTTGCCGTTTGATCTTCAATTTGATCATAAACCGGCAGGACACGGATATATTGACCTGCGAAGTTCGGTTGATTCAGTCTGGTTTCCTCAACATACTATGCTGAAAGCTCATGAGTTTCATTATTCCAGAGTTATTTCTCCTGTTGAGCATGGGTCTTATCAGTTTGATGTACTTCGGGGTACTGGTATAACTGGAAAACATGATGGCGCATTGTATCGAAACCTCTTTGCTTCCTTTGCGCATTTGCATGTAGCAAGTTATCCGCAGTGGGCAACACGATTTGTTGAACTTGCTATGGTTTTCAGGCAGAGTAGCTGTCGGTTTGAGATATAAGTTTTTTTGCTCAGTAAAGATTCAAACTATTTTATCTGAAAATTTGAAAAATACTATATAAATTATTAACTATACACTCATATACTCTGTTTCTGTTTTTATAGTTTTTCTGTTTTGTGTCGGTCAACGTTAACGCAACTCAGACGCGTAAAGGGTGCTTTTACAGGTTAATCGTTAAATAATTAATTTATAACATTTAATATACTTAAAGGAGTCAATTATGGCTATTGATATCAATGGCATTCATTGTGAAACAGATGAAAACGGATACCTTGTCAATCTTGAGGATTGGTCAGAAGATGTTGCAAGCGTTTTAGCTGAAGGCGAAGAGATTGAACTGGACGAGGCACATTGGGATATAGTCAAGTTTCTCAGACATTATTATCAGGAGTATCAGATTGCTCCTGCTGTAAAAGTGCTGACCAAAGCTGTTGCTGCGGAGAAAGGTATGGATAAGAAAACAGCATCAGAGTTTCTCTATGGTCTTTTCCCGAAAGGTCCAAGTTTACAGGCCTGTAAGATTGCGGGATTGCCAAAACCTACCGGTTGTGTTTAAAAGATTGAAAAAGGTTTGCTGATCCCAATTTACTGTGAATCAAAGGAGGTAATAATGGAAGGCGCTCAAAAGGCAGCTTCAGAGGAAGTAGTACGCGATAATAATGGTGGTTCGAATGGAGACGGAAAGTTTCTTAATCCGACACCAATGCTTGATGAACTCGAAAAAGGTCCATGGCCAAGCTTTATCTCTGGGTTCAAAGAGCTTGCAGAAAGAACTGAAAATCCTATGTTGCGTGGGGTTATGGATCAGCTTGAGTATTCCTACAATACAAAGATGGGATACTGGAAAGGTGGTTTAGTGACTGTTGATGGTTATGGTGCCGGTGTTATTACTCGTTACTCCATGATCAAGGATAAATTTCCTGAAGCGACTGAGTTCCATACTATGCGTATTCAGCCAGCCCCAGGTCTTCACTACAATACAGAAATGTTGCGTGGTCTTTGTGATACGTGGGAAAAATTTGGTAGTGGTATTATTACGCTTCACGGTCAGACTGGCGACATCATGCTTCAGGGTATTGTGCAGGATAAAGTGCAAGCCTGTTTTGATGAGTTGAACCAGAACGGATGGGATCTTGGTGGTGCAGGCGCTGGTGTTCGTACAGCAGTTTCATGTATTGGTCCAGGTCGTTGCGAAAATGCTTGTTACGATAATCTCGAAGCTCATCTACAGATTTTAAAACATTTCATCGGACCTCTCCATCGTCCTGAATGGAACTATAAAATCAAGTTTAAATTCTCAGCATGTCCTAATGATTGCACGAACGCTATTATGCGTTCGGATTTAGCGGTTATTGGTACATGGAAAGACTCTATCCAGATTGAACCAGAAGAGGTTAAAGCATGGATTGCAGAGAAAGGTATGGATGCGCTTGTTAATCAAGTGCTGAATCTTTGTCCGACTCATGCAATATCCCTCAAGGATGGTGAGATGGTTATTGATAGTCAGGATTGTGTACGTTGTATGCACTGCTTGAATGCTATGCCAAAAGCTTTGTCGCCAGGTAAAGAACGTGGAATATCGCTGTTGATGGGTGGTAAAAATACACTTAAGGTTGGCGTCAATATGGGTTCGCTGATTATTCCATTTATGAAAATGGAAACTGATGAAGATAGAGAAGAGTTTATCGAACTGGTCGAAGAGATTATTGATTGGTGGGATGATAATGGTCTTGATCATGAGCGTATTGGTGAAACCATTGAACGAGTCGGTTTGAAGCAGTTTATTGAGGGCGTTGGGCTCGATGTGGATATTAATATGGTTACAAGGCCACGTGATAATCCATATTTCAAGGCTAAGTACTGATCTGAAAGGCTACTGTATTTATTGAAATGCAACACTCTTGATGAGGCGATAGTATCCCTCAGAAGCAAGGAAAAATACTAAGGAATCAAACACTATGAGCAGTCCTGAAACTAAGTGGAAAACCATTGAATCGGGGCCTCACTCCTACGAAGAGGCTTTACATCCGGTTGTAAGAAAGAATTACGGGAAATGGAAATATCATGAAATTCCCAAACCGGGGGTTTTAAAACACGTTGCATTAAGTGGCGATGCTATCTACACAGTTCGTGCAGGAACTCCTCGGCAGGATACTGTAGATATGGTTCGTCGTCTTTGTGATATTGCCGACAAATATTGTGATGGATATCTCCGTTTTACAGTGAGGAACAATGTTGAGTTTCTAACGCCGAATGAAGCCAATATCGAACCAATGATAACGGAGCTTGAGGCGATGGGTTTTCCTGTTGGCGGAACTGGTTCCTGTGTCTCTGCTGTGTCGCACACACAAGGCTGGCTTCATTGCGATATTCCCGCTACCGATGCTTCTGGCGTTGTAAAATCCATGATGGATACAGTGTATCATGAGTTTAAGGATATGAAGATGCCTAACAAGGTTCGTCTTTCCACTTCTTGCTGCTCAATTAACTGTGGTGGTCAGGCCGATATTGCTGTTGTGATTAAGCATACTCGTCCTCCACGTATTAACCATGAGAATCTGGCAACTATCTGTGAGTTACCCAAGGCAGTTGCTCGTTGCCCTGTTGCTGCTATACGTCCGACTGTTATCAATGGCAAGAAAACTCTCATGGTAGATGAGGAGAAATGTATCTGTTGCGGTGCCTGCTTTGGTGCTTGCCCTGCCATGGAAATTAACCATCCGGAACATTCAAAATTTGCGGTATGGGTTGGTGGTAAAAACAGTAATGCGCGCACGAAGCCTTCGACAATGAGTATTGTTGCTCATAATTTACCAAATAACCCTCCACGTTGGCCTGAAGTAACCGATGTGCTTGGAAGGATTCTTACAGCATACAAAGCGGGTGGGCGCCCCTGGGAAAGAGTTGGGGAGTGGATTAACCGAATTGGCTGGAAGCGCTTCTTTGAAGAAACAGGATTGAAGTTTGATGATGATATGATTGATAGTTACCGTCACGCAAGGACGACTTTCAATCAGTCTGCCCATGTTCGCTTTTAGACCTTATAGGAGATAATTCATGAAGGGAGAATCAAATCCAGTTCTCGATTTTGCAACATCATACGTTTTCCCAAAATTCAGTGAACAGAAGGGAACTGATAAGATTGTTGCATTTGGAGACCATAGTCACAAATGTCCGGTGTATGTTCCACAGACTGCGCCTTGTTCGGCGGAGTGTCCTGCGGGTGAAAATATTCGGGGGTATCACCGTTTTCTGAATGGTACCGAAAAATCTGAAAACCCATGGAAATCAGCATGGGAAACCTTGGTAGATGCAAATCCATTTCCTGCTGTTATGGGCAGGATTTGTCCACATCCATGTCAAGGCGCATGTAATCGTCAGTTTCACGATCAAAGTGTGGCGATTAATGCTGTTGAGCAGGCAATAGGTAATTATGGTATTGAGGAAGGTTTGCAGTTGCCTGGACCAGGTGCAGATACTGGTAAAAAAGTTGCGGTTATTGGCGGTGGTCCTGCCGGTCTTTCAGCAGCCTATCAGCTTCGCCGTAAAGGTCATGCAGTTACCATTTATGATGCTAATGCAAAACTTGGTGGTATGGTGCTTTATGGCATTATGGGATATCGAGTCGATCGTTCTGTTTTAGAAAAAGAAATTCAGCGGATTGTTGATCTTGGTGTTGAAACCAAGATGGGTGTTTGCGTTGGAAAAGATATTGCGCTGGAGCAGCTTGAAGCTCAGTATGATGCTGTTTTTGTTGGTGTTGGAGCGCAAGTTGGTAGAGGGCTGCCAGTACAGGGTGCAGCAGAAACTCCAGGAGTTACTAACGCGATTGATTTTCTGAGAAACTACGAGGTTCAGGGTGATGATATTGCTATTGGCAAAAAAGTGCTTGTTATTGGTGACGGTAATGTCGCTATGGACGTGGCACGTCTTGCCCTTCGGCTTGGCTCTGAAGCAGCAGTAGTTGCTGGTGTTCCAAGAGAAGAGATGGCATGTTTCCAGATTGAATTTGATGATGCTGCACGGGAAGGTGCTATTATGCACTATATGACAGGAGGTATTGAACTTGTCAAAGGTGAAGATGGTTCGCTGAAAGGGTTACAGTGTGCTAAAATGGTGAAGAAAGCTAAAGGTGAAGATGGCTGGAATTCGCCTATTCCGTTTTTTAGATATAAGAATAGTGAAGAGACATTTGTGATTGAGGCAGATATGATTGTTGCTGCTATTGGGCAGACAACCAATATGCAAGGTTTGGAATCAGTCGTTAATGGTGCTCCATGGTTGCGTGTTGATCGTTATTATCGTCTTGCAGGCAAAGAGAATGTTTTTGGTGGTGGTGATGCTATTAAAGTTGATCTTATTACCACGGCTGTTGGGCATGGACGTAAAGCTGCAGCATCGATCGATGCGTTCCTTAAAGGAGAGCCAATGCCTGAGCAGGGTTATCGTGAAGTAACGAAAGTCAGCAAGCAGGATGTTCTCTATTTTTTACCATCAGAGCCGGCGACGAGAAAAACTATTGAGCTTGAAGAAGTAGTAGGTAATCATGATGAGCTGCTTGTTGCGCTTGATCAAGAGCAGGCAAAGGCAGAATCTGCACGTTGTATGAGCTGTGGGTTGTGTTTTGACTGTAAGCAGTGCGTCTCGTTCTGTCCACAAGAAGCTATTACAAGATTTAGGGATAATCCATCGGGTGAGGTCGTCTATACCAATTATTCTAAATGCGTAGGCTGTCATCTCTGTTCATTGGTATGCCCATCAGGGTATATTCAGATGGGCATGGGAGATGGTTTGTAAGCACGAGAATAAGCAACCATGAAAACAAGGAGATAAAGTATTTATGTCTCAAGATGTTATACTTCAGGTGGAAAAGGCAATTGCAGGTTCTCGGAAGTGGGCTGAAACAGGCTGGTCTGTAAAATTTGGACCTCGCCGTGTAGAAGTGTCATCGCTTAAAGAGGCACAGGCACTTCCGAAAAATTTCATCTATCGGCAGGAAGCTATCAATTATTGGAATCAGGCAAATCTTACCGGCAACGAAGCTGCAGATTCGGGAGAGAAAGCTTTAGCGGCTCTTAAGAATAATAATGTCGCCGTTGCTGTTGATTCTCTTTATTTTTGCCAATTTATTGAAAAACCATTTGCAGAGAGTTCAAAGACATGGTTACCTCTTTATGAGACATTTCAGAAGAAGCGTGCCGAACTATCGTAGTTCGGCAGTGCTGTTTTTTTTCAGAAATCTTAAATAAACTGACCGACAGTGAAAATAGGAATTTTACTTAAGGAAGGACCGTACAACCATCAAGCATCTGATACAGCATTTAAGTTTGCTGAAGCTGCTATTGCCAAAGGTCATACGGTTGACGCGGTTTTTCTCTATAATGATGGAGTTACCAATGTTACGAAGCTTATGGATCCACCCCAGGATGACCGCAATATATCTGCGCGTTGGAGTGAGTTAAGCCAAAAACATGGAGTAGAAATTTTGGCTTGTATAGCTGCATCGAAACGTCGAGGTATTAATGACGATGTTTTGGTACAGGGTACTGCAATTACAGGTCTTGGTACTCTGACAGACATTGCTATTCGTAATGATAGACTCGTAACCTTTGGAGATTGATACTTATGGAAAATGAAAATATCAATAAAATAATGCATGTGTTGCGTCATGCACCACATGGTACAATTTATACTTATGAAGGGTTAGAGATGATACTGATCATGGCAGCTTATGAGCAGGATCTTTCAGTAGTATTTATTGGTGATGGAGTCTATGCTCTTAAAAAGAGTCAGGATACTTCCGGAATAGGTATGAAAGGATTTGCGAAGACGTTTATGGCTCTTGATGGTTATGATGTTGAAAAATTGTATGTCGATAAACTTTCGCTTGAAGAGCGTGGGTTGACAGAGGATGATTTAGTTGTGGATGTTGAAGTTCTTGATTCTGCAACGATTGGTAGCCTGATGAAAGAACAGGATGTCATTATTCACCATTGATTTTGAATAAACTATGTTGCATACTATCAATAAATCCCCATTTGAAACCACTACTTTTGAAACTTGTATAAGGTTTCTTATTTCGGCGGATCCTATTCTTTTGATTGAAGATGGTGTTTATGCTGTACAGGCAGGAAACAAATTTTCATCGTCAATTGAGACTATTTTGAAAACTAACCCAGTCTATGCACTTCAACCCGATTTGTCTGCTCGTGGTATAACTGCTATTACTGATGGTGTACAATGCATCGATTATGATGGATTTGTTGGACTTGTTGAAGAGCATCAAGTTAATAGCTGGTTTTAATTTCTTTGCATTGTGATATTGTTATTCAGCACATTATGGATACAACTTTAGTAAACTTCTTGGCGACCAATAAGAAGGTTATTCTTAAGCAGTGGTTGGATAGCTCGCTTGATTTGTTTCCTGAAAAAATGAGTTCTTCAACTCCAGTTGGAGAGGTGTTTTCTGCAGCGCTGGAAGAAATTCTTTCAGTGCTTGGAAAAAATCATACCACTTGTCGTGCTCCTCTTGAAAATGTTACAAGAATTTTGGCAGTACAGAGTTTTCCTCCATCCAAAGCATTGTCGATGTTTTTGGACTTGAAAATAATTTTGCGTCAAATGATGATGAAATCTAATGAGGCAGATATATCGAGGCAAGAGATTGATTCTTCGTGTATTGATCAGCTCCTTCTTGATGCGTTTGATTCCTATATGAGTCATCGGGAAAAAATATATCAACTTAAAGTGGAAGAGGGTAATAGACGTATGTTTATGGCATTAAGGAGAGCTGAAGCATGAAGAAAATACTTATGCCTTTTGTTATGGTGATAGTCCTTGCCTTGATTCCATACCTTGCTGTGCATTATGCAGGTCTTACGTATTTGTTTGGTGTCATCGTTCCTTATACTGCTGCTGCAGTACTCGTTCTTGGTGTGCTTTGGCGTTTGTTTAATTGGATGCGACGTCCTGTCCCTTTTTGTATTCCTACCACCTGCGGTCAAGAAAAATCTTTTGCTTGGATCAAGCATAATCCGATTGAAAATCCAACGAATTCTTGGCAAGCGGGTATAAGAGTTTTGACGGAAGTTTTATTTTTTCGTTCGCTTTTTCGCAACACGAAAGCTGAGTGGCACAAAGATGCCAATCTTGCTTACGGTTCACATAAATGGTTATGGCTTGGTGGTCTTGTTTTTCACTGGTCACTTTTGATTATTGTGCTTCGCCATGCTCGTTTCTTTTTTGTAATGGTGCCAGGTTTTGTTGATATCCTTGATTATGCGGATGGTTTTTTTGACATAATATTGCCAACATTTTATGTAACTGATGCATTAGCCCTCGCCGCAGTTACATTTCTTTTTGTGCGTCGTTTGAGAGATGCAAAAATGCGCATACTCTCGCTACCCACTGATTATTTCCCATTATTTCTTATCGGTGCGATTGTTGTTGTTGGTGTTCTCATGCGTTATGTTGTGCGGCTGAATATTATGCCAGTTAAAGATCAGATGCTGAGATTAGTCAATTTCAGTTTTGATGCACCTGGCGAAATAGGGACACTGTTTTATGTTCATATCTTTTTAGTCTCTGTCCTTGCTATCTATTTTCCATTCAGTAAGCTTATGCACGCAGGTGCAATTTTTTTAAGTCCTACGCGTAATCTTGCCAACAATAGTCGTATAAAACGTCATATTAATCCTTGGAATAAGGATATAAAGTTTAAAACGTATTCTGAGTATGAGGATGACTATCGTGATAAGATGAAAAAGGCAAATCTACCGCTTGAAAAGCAATAAATTATGTCAAAATACGTTTCCAAAATGTCAGAGCTCAAAATAGAGCTTGACAAAAAACCCAGTGTTCTCAAGGGAAATTATTCCCCTCAAGATTGGTGGGATTTGCCTGTGGAGTTTCACGACGGGAATTGGTGTTTTCCAGGTAAACCGGAGGTATTGCAAGAGCTTGGTTTTCCTAATCCTCGTAAATGGGCTGCAACAGATGCAGATTGGCAACTTCCTGCAGATTGGAAAAAAACCATAAGTGATGGATTACAGAGTCGTTTGAAGAAGTATCGTTCTATGAAACTTTTTCTTGATTCTTGTATCCGTTGTGGTGCGTGTGCTGATAAGTGTCATTTTTTTCTCGGTACAGGTGATCCTAAAAATATGCCAGTACTCAGAGCGGAACTGCTTCGTTCTGTTTATCGCAATGATTTTCCTCTTGTTGAAAAAATACTCAAAGGATTCTCCGGTGCTCGCCAGTTGACACCTGAAGTGATCAAAGAGTGGCACATGTATTTTAATCAGTGTACAGAATGCCGTCGTTGTTCTGTTTTTTGCCCATTAGGGATTGATACAGCCGAGATTACGATGCTTGTGAGAGAGCTATTGAATCTTATTGGAGTCAATAATAACTGGATTCTTGCTCCTGTTGCCAACTGTAATCGTACAGGTAATCATCTCGGTATCGAACCTCATACCTTTGTTCAGAATATAGAGTCATTAGCCGATGATGTAAAAGAGCTTACGGGTGTTGCTGTTAACCCTACGTTTAATCGTAAAGGTGCTGAAGTTCTCTTTATTACTCCATCAGGTGACGTTTTTGGTGACCCAGGTGTTTATACCATGATGGGTTATATGTTACTGTTTCATCATGTTGGACTTGATTATACAATCAGTACTTATGCGTCGGAAGGTGGTAATTTTGGGATGTTTACCTCCAACGATATGATGAAGAAAATTAACGCCAAGATGTACCATGAAGCAGAACGTCTCGGTGTGAAATGGATGCTTGGTGGCGAGTGTGGTCACATGTGGCGAGTTGTCAACCAATATATGAGCACCATGAATGGACCTGCTGATTTTCTTGAACAGCCGGTTTCACCAATAACAGGAACTCGTTTTAGCAATGCAGCAGCCACAAAAATGGTGCATATTGTTGAATTTACGGCTGATTTAATTCACCATAAAAAACTGAAGCTCGATCCGAAGCGGAACGATCACTTACGTACAACGTTCCATGACTCGTGCAATATTGCTCGTGGTATGGGTATGTTTGAGGAGCCTCGCTATGTCCTTAATAATGTTTGTAATACTTTCCATGAAATGCCAGAAAATACCATCCGCGAGAAAACGTTCTGCTGTGGTTCTGGAAGTGGATTAAATGCAGAGGAGTACATGGAGATCCGTATGAAGGGTGGTTTACCGAGAGCTCATGCGGTAAAGTATGTTAAAGAAAGGCATAAAGTCGATTCGTTAGTGACTATCTGTGCTATAGACCGCGCAAGCCTTACGCCTCTTATGAAATACTGGAATCCCGGTGTTGCTGTGTATGGTCTGCATGAACTTGTCGGTAATGCGCTTATTATGGATGGAGAAAAGAAGAGAACAACTGATTTAAGAGAAAATACAATGGCAGGTTTTGAGGATGGAGGTGATGATGAAGAGTAGTAAACTGTTCTGGACTATTACCGTTCTCTCTTTCGTGTTGTTCGGTGTTTTTAATCTTTTTCGCCAAGGTGAAGCTGAAACACCTCGGAGGTCTTTTTCTGCTCTTGTTGCAATTGATAGTACCAAGTGTATAGCTCCAGCAGACTCAATGCGTGCAAATCACATGCAGGTATTATATAAATGGCGCAATTCTTCTGTTCGGACAGGTCATCGCGTGCATGTTGCCGCAAATGGCAGTAGATTTGAAAAGAGTCTGAATACCTGTCTCGGTTGTCACGATAACAAGCTTTTTTGCTTCAACTGCCACATGTATGCCAATGTAAAGCCAAAGTGCTGGAATTGTCATCTGTCGCCGAAGGAAACACCATGATGAATCAACAACGAAGAGAGTTTATTAAAAAAACTGCTTTTGGGGTTTTAGCTGGGCTCGGTGCAGCATCCGGGCTTGTTCCTGCTTTTTCACTGGAAAAAACAGTTTTACCTGTATGGGATGAAAATCCAGTTGCCGGTAAAATTCGCTGGGGAATGCTTATTGATACCCGTAAGTGTAAAAAGGATTGTCAACTATGCGTTTCAGCTTGCCATCATGAGCACAATGTGCCGCATTTTACAACAAGAAAAGATGAGATCAAGTGGATCTGGAAAAATTCATATAAGAATGTCTTTCCGACAGCCACTGATCAATTTGTGACCAGTGAAGTCTTAAATCGCTCTTTTCTTGTGCTTTGTAACCATTGTGCAGATGCACCGTGTACGCGAGCTTGCCCTACTGAAGCAACCTTCAAGCGTTGGGATGGCATTGTTGCCATGGATTATCATCGTTGTATTGGATGTCGTTTTTGCATGGCTGCTTGTCCTTATGGTTCCAGAAGTTTTAATTGGCAGGATCCACGTACCGCAATTCACGATCCCTCTTTAGCGTATCCTACAAGAGAGCAGGGAGTTGTGGAAAAATGCAATTTCTGTTCCGATCGATTGATAAAAGGTTTGCAACCTGCCTGTCTTGAGGCTTGTCCTGAGCAGGTCCTGACGTTTGGTGATCTTAACGATCCTCAATCAGATATTCGCATGTTACTCGAAACCAATGTTACTATGCAGCGTAAGCCTGAGTTGGGCACAAAACCATCAGTTTTTTACATTATTTAACGATTTCCCATGATTGAGAAAGCTCTGAAAGGAAACCGCAGTTACTGGATTTGGATAGCATCTCTTGTTTCTTTGATTGTTGCGGGTCTCTCTGCCTATAGTCAGCAGAGATGGTTTGGTCTTACCGTTACAGGCATGGGACGTGATGCCAGTTGGGGTTTATATATTGCCCAATTTACTTTTCTTGTTGGTGTGGCAGCTTCTGCAGTAATGGTTGTTTTACCTTATTACCTTCATCATCGCAAGGAGTTTGGCAAAACAGTTATCATTGGTGAGTTTATGGCAGTTTCAGCTACCATGATGAGTATGCTCTTTATTATGGCTGATTTAGGACGTCCTGACCGTTTGCTGAATATTATGTTGTATCCAAGTCCTCATTCTATGGTGTTCTGGGATATGTTAGCGCTTTCAGGCTATCTGTTTCTCAATATTATCAGTGGTTGGGCAATACTTGGTGCTGAGCGGAAAGGTGTTCCCGCGGCTTCATGGGTTAAGCCACTTGTGTATATTTCCATTCCTTGGGCATTCAGTATTCATACGGTGACAGCATTTCTTTATGCTGGTTTGCCAGGTCGTCATCTCTGGTTAACTGCGGTGCTCGCGCCTCGTTTTTTAGCTTCAGCATTTGCTGCGGGAACAGCGTTGCTGATTTTGGTTTCACTGATCTTGAAGCGTACAACAGGCTATGATTCAGGAAAAGAGGCGCGCGAAAAACTTGCCGTTTTAGCAACCTATGGTGGTATTGCTAATTTCTTCCTGCTTGGGATGGAGCTTTTTACGGCTTTTTACAGCAATGTACCTGCTCACAAAGAGAGTTTGCAATACCTCTATTTTGGACTTGATGGACATGCACCGCTTGTGCCGTTGATGTGGTTTTCTCTGATTATCGGTTTAGGAGCCTTGGTTATTCTGCTTGTGCCGGCATTGAAAAAATCAACAACATGGCTTATTGCTGCTTGTATCGCCTTGGTGCTCTCTATTTGGATTGATAAAGGTGTTGGTTTGGTTATCGGCGGATTTGTTCCATCCCCTCAAATGGAAATATTTGAGTACATGCCAACATCAGTAGAAGTTTTTGTTGCTCTGGGTATCTGGAGTCTTGGTCTTCTCATATTGACTATTCTTTTAAAAGTAGCTGTTGCGGTAAAGATGGAGCAAGAACGTTGAACTCTTTTGTTCTTGCTTGAGTTCTTGTATTGATACTTTTTTATTCTTTAGCTCCCTGCTTTTTGTCTTTGCAGGGAGCTGTTTTTTTTAGATCAAAAGTTCTTTATTTGAAGAGCTATTTATATAAGGAGAGAAGATGAAGAGTTTTCTACCACTCAATATCCGCATCGATAACAAGAAAATTCTTTTTGTTGGCGGTGGTAAAATTGCGTTGCATAAAATTAAAACGGTTGAGCAATACACTCGTAATATTACCATTATATCACCTGAAATTCAGGATGAATTACATCAAATGGGATTTTCTGAAATCTATAAAGAGTATGAAACATCAGATTTACAAGGTTTTTTTCTTGTGTATGCCTGTACGAATATTCTTGAAGTGAATCGTCGAATAAAAGATGATGCTGCCGAATTAGGTATTATGGTTAATGTTGTTGATAACCGTGAGTTATCAGACTTTATTTCTCCTGCAGTCATAAAAAAAGATGAAATGACTATCGCTGTATCGTCAAATGGACAAAATGTAAAAAAGTCAGTTGAGTGGCGGAACCGACTGCAAGCGATGATACAGAATGGTAATTTTTGAGCTACATGTCATCACAAGAGAGATTATTATTTTATGAACGTAAGAGTAGGGCATCGATCAATGGGCACTGAAGTGCGTAAAACGGGATTCGTTTATCTTATTGGCGCAGGTCCGGGTGATCCGGAGTTGTTGACTATTAAAGCACAGCGCGTGCTCGATATTGCTGATGTGATTCTTTATGATGATCTTGTCAGCAGTGATCTTGTTGCTCATTTCAGTGCGCTGAAAATTTATACCGGCAAACGCAAAAATTGTCACCATTTTGAGCAGGATGCCATTAATCAAGAAATTCTGCGCCATGCGCGTGAGGGAAAAATTGTTGCACGGTTGAAAGGTGGAGATCCTTTTATTTTCGGGCGTGGTGGTGAAGAGCTCGAAGTGATGAGGCAGAACGGTATCGGTTATGAAATTATACCTGGCATTACAGCAGCACATGGTGCCAGCACATACACCGAAATACCTTTGACAATGCGCAAAATATCATCATCTGTTGCGTTTTGTACTGGTCATCCTGTCAGTAAGCTGCATGTTCCAAATACCGACACCATTGTTTATTACATGGTTGCATCGACTGTACGTGAAGTACTTGATGCCGTTGCCAAAAAGGGTTGGAGTGATACCACGCCAGTAGCTGTGGTTCAAAATGCTACACGATATAATCAAAACGTGCTGGTTGGCTCATTGGGTGAGTTCAGGCGTGAAGAGAAGCCGGTTTATTCTCCAGCGCTGTTACTTATCGGTGAAAATATCGCCTATTTCATCAAAGAGAATTGGTACTCAAAAAAGAAAAAAGTGCTGCTTGTGGGTGGTGATGCTGCTCAGTTCAAGACCTCAGAATTTGTGCGTGTGCATTTTCCTTGTCTGCAAGCTCAAGCTGTTGATCCGCAACTTGTTGCGCGCTGTATGCAGCATGTTGAACAATGGTCTGTCGTGTGTTTTGCTGATGAATTTGCAATCCAATATTTTTTCAAAGCCCTTTTCGAAGTATCTCGTGATGTTCGTCATCTTGCCAACACAAGAATTTGTGCTCTGAATACGGTTGTTGCCATAGCTTTACAGCGTTATGGTCTGAAAGCTGATGTGTTGCTCGAAGCTCATGATGATGTTTCAATTTCCGATTTGTTACAGGCAAATGGTATTACCACAAGTGATATTTTGCTGCCAATGTCAACTCTTGTTGATGATGCACTCATCAATGCTTTTGAAAACGTTGGCAACAAGGTGACTGCGCTTCCATTGTATTCTCTTGACAGACCCGAAAATGAAGAGTCTCTGGATCTTGATTTTATTGATGAAATATATTTTGCATCGCCAGTTTGCCTTCGCCAGTTTAAAGCACTTTATGCCGAGTTACCTCAACATATTGTTGTGAAAACGGCGGATGATAAAACTCAAGCTGAATATCTTGTGTTGTTCTGTGGAGACGAGCTACCAGCAACGCTGTTATGAGCTTTTGCTCTTGAAAACCTCAACAGCTTTAAACGATTTTTATTATGGAGTTTACCCACCTCAATGCTGTTGGTCATGTGGCTATGGTCGATGTTTCAGCCAAGCCAGGAACGTTCAGAATAGCTGTGGCTTCCGGGCATATTCGTATGCAGCCGCAGACTATTGAGCTGCTTTCCAGCAATGCCCTACCCAAAGGCAATGTGCTGACAACCGCGAAGCTTGCCGGCATTTTAGCAGCTAAAAACACCGCACATCTTATCCCATTATGTCATCAACTCAATCTTTCATGGGCTGATATTGTGTTTGATGTGCAGCATGATCGCATTGGCATTGTTGCTACCGTAAAAACTCAAGAGTCAACCGGTGTTGAAATGGAGGCGTTAACGGCAGTTTCAGTTGCGGCGCTCACGATGTACGATATGTGCAAGGCGGTTGATAAATCGATGGAGATTGGTGCCATAACGCTCGATAAAAAAATCGGTGGAAAATCGCATGCTCCAGAGCATTATCGTCCTAAAACATCGATACTTGTGCTTTCCGATTCGGTAGCCACAGGTAAAGCGGTTGATCGTTCTGGCGAAGTACTGCGTGCAGGTTTTGCCAATGCAGGCTGCCCGATTGGTGAGGTTAAAGTTATTGCTGATAATCAGGAGGAGATTGTATCGGTTATCAACGATTGGGCATCCGATGGTGTCGAACTCATTGTCACAACAGGGGGAACCGGTCTCGGCCCGCGCGATGTAACGGTTGAGGCGCTGCTGCCGCTCTTTTCTTGTCGATTGCCTGGGGTGGAACAGGCGCTGTTCAACTGGGGGCAAGGGAAAATCAAGACCGCCATGCTTTCGCGACTTGCTGCAGGTGTGGTGAAATCATCCATCGTTATCTGTTTGCCGGGAAGCACGGGTGCGGTCAGTGATGCGCTTGAAGTGCTTATTCCAGCGCTGTTTCACGCTTTTGCAATGATGAAAGGGGAGGGACATTCTTCATGATTACTGTTCAAGAGGCGCGCAGCCTCGTTCAAGCCTCAATTGTGCCGCTTGGCACTGAAATCTTGCCACTCAGTCAACTTCAAAACTACGTTCTTGCTGAAGAAATTGTGGCACCGTTTGCTCTGCCACGTTTCACGAATGCGGCTATGGATGGCTTTGCTGTCAAGTGGGATGATATTTGCCGTGCCACTGCGGATGAGCCAGTACGCTTGACGGTGTCGCAGGTGATTCCAGCAGGTAGTTTTGCTCCGTTGCCTGTTGTCGCTGGATGTTGCGCTGAGATTATGACTGGTGCACCAATGCCAAAGGGTGCTGATACCGTTGTTCCGTTTGAGCAGACCAGTGGTTTTGGCGCTGATGTCGTGGCTATTTATAAACCTACAAAGCGTTGTGCAAATGTTCGTTATGCAGGTGAAGAGGTTGGTGTTGGCGATCATCTTCTGTGTCAAGGCGTTACCCTTACGCTTGCTGAAATAGCTGTACTTGCATCATTCGGCTTTGCTTCGGCAGCAGTGCAACGGCGCCCGAGAGTCTCCATTGTCACGGTGGGCGATGAAGTGCGGATGCCCGGCGAAGAGGCTTCAGCGGCTCAGATTTATAACAGTAATCGTTTTATGCTTGAAGCGCTCTGTCGTTCTGTTGCTCTTGAGCCGATTGCGGTGCACCATGCACCCGATGATCGCGAAGCGTTGCGTGCAGTGCTGGCAACGGCACTCGCTGAGTGTGATATGCTCATCACGGCGGGAGGTATCTCTACGGGCGAATACGACTTTGTTCAGTCAGAGCTCTCTGAACTTGGTGTCACCAAGAAGTTTTGGAGTGTTGCCCAAAAACCGGGAAAACCGCTCTATTTTGGATTGGGCAGTGAAGGTCAGGT
>CAIQSY010000101.1 GCA_903874585.1 uncultured Chlorobiaceae bacterium
CAACAGTAAGAACGTAGCCAACGCTAATCTTGTAACGGTGAACAGCGTTTCATTAGCTGATGGTGTCAACGGCTTAGCAAGCAACTACAGCTTGGCAAGTGGTCAAACAGCGACAGCCCACATTACGGCAAAAGCGTTGACGGCGAGTGTAACAGCGCCGAACAAGGTGTACGATGGAAGTGTCACAGCGACGCCAACGCTGACAATAACGGACGGCTTGGTGAGTGGCGAAACGGTGACAGCGACGGGCACAGCGACGTTCAACAACAAGAACGTCATCGAAGCAACCACGGTAACGGTTACCGGCGTCACGTTGCATGATGGCGCGAATGGTCTTGCCAGCAACTACAGCCTGGGCGTAGGTCAAACCGTAGCGTCAAGCATCACACCTGTGGAATTGCAGATTAGTGCTAAAGATTTGTCATTAGATTATTCTGGTATGCCTTTTTCTGGAGGAAATGGAGTTGTTTATGATGGATTTATCAATGGTGAATCTGTTGAAGTACTTCAGGGTGCATTGGATTATAGTGGTTCAAGTCAAGGAGCTATCAAATCTGGTACTTATACGATTACTCCTATAGGTCAAACTGGAGATAATTATGTTATCACAGTGATTGATGGAATTTTAACTATTACCTCAAAAACTTTAGTTCAGGAATTACCAGTAACTGTTCCAGATGCTTCAACTCTAATACAGAACAACAGTAATCCTGTGAGCGTTATAAACGATCCTGTAATAACTACTTCTCCTGTAACAATAGAGGCTCAACAAAGTGGTTCGAGTTTCGGAGGTGGTTTAATAGTGTTAAGCCTTGGTTATTCTGGTTCAAGTGTTTCCGGTGGCGTTAGCACTGGTACTGCAACAATTGTAGGTAATACAGGCACACTTGTTTTAGGTGGCGACTTAGGCAGTGGAACAGTTACACTTGCAGGTGGTACTGGTATAGGATTAGCAAGTGGCACGGGTGCTGCAGGGTTATTTGGTGGTGGAACTGGTGCCGGTATCGGATTAGGTAATACAGGCACACTTGTTTTAGGTGGCGGCTTAGGCAGTGGAACAGGTACAATTGCAGGTGGTACTGGTATAGGATTAACAAGTGGCACGGGTGCTGCAGGGTTATTTGGTGGTGGAACTGGTGCCGGTATCGGATTCGGTAATACAGGCACACTTGTTTTAGGTGGCGGCTCAGGCCGTGGAACTGGTACAATTGCAGGTGGTGGTAGTACAGGTTTAGGTGGAGGTTTTGGTAGTGGTACCGGTACCGGATTAACAAGTGGCACGGGTGCTCCCAGTGGCACAATCGGTGGAGGCGTGAATGCTGGTGGTGGTACAACAGGTGGAGGCACGGGTGCTGTTGGGTTATTTGGTGGTGGAACTGGATTAACAAGTGGTACGGGCGTTGGAACGGGAGGTACTGCTGGTGGGTTATTTGTTGGTGGCACCGGTACTGGATTAACAAGTGGTGCTGGTGGTACAACAGGTGGAGGCACGGGTGCTGCTGGGTTATTTGGTATTGGAACTGGTACCGGTACCGGATTAACAAGTGGTGCTGGTGGTGGTACGACAGATACAGCTTTTGGTAATGCTTTAGTGGATAGACTTGCTGCTGGTGAAGCTCCTGCTGCTGCTTTGCAGGCACTGTCTGCTGGCACAACAAGTGGAGGCACGGGTACTGCCGGTGGCACAACAGGTGGAGGTGCGGATGCTGGTGGTGGTACAACAGGTGGAGGCACGGGTGCTGCTGGGTTATTTGGTGGTGGAACTGGTACCGCTACTGGATTAACAAGTGCTGCTGGTGGTACAACAGGTGGAAGCACGGGTGCTGCTGGTGGTACAACAGGTGGAAGCGGAGAGAGCTCTGAAACCAGCTCGAATTCTCGGAATTATACGTCGGGTACTGATGCCGCTAGCGGTGGTATAACGGTCACGTTAGTTAGTCAATCAACAAGGCAGTCAAATGGTGTCGTTACAGTGTCGGTTGCACCTGAAATGTTAACCTCTGGCTCCGCATTTACTATTCAGCTTCCGACAGAGGTTAAAGGTAGTATTGCAATATCTCAGACTTCTGAGCGAGTTACGCTCGATAAAGGCGGAGAATTACCGTCCTGGATACAGTATAATAGTACAACCAAAACCTTTGAGGTAAATCAAGCGCCTGAAGGTGGATTGCCACTCACAGTTCGAGTGAGTGTTGGTGACGCAAACTGGTCGGTTATTATTTCAAAGAAAAAATCGGATTGAGAGATAAGCTGAACATGGATCCAATGCATACGCGAGGCATAAAAAGCCAAGCGTATGCTTTTTTTTGGTTTCTGGAAGTTGGATACCTACAACAAGTTATACTTATTTTATGGCATATTCGCCAAGAGAACACCGGTAGTACGAAAAGCCATTCAGGAATCCTACCTCTCTGGCAGGGAGCTGGCTCGCAAATATGGCACTTCAAAAAGCAGCATAATTTCCATTGTGTTCAGTGAAATGATTGCTTTGTGGAGTGAACAAAGAATGGTAAATTGGCGCCAGATTGACGGGTAATTTTGAGTCAACACATACTCTCTCTGTTCAATCGAACTGCCGGATTTTGCCAACGTCCAACTTGACGGATATGGATTTTTTCTCACTTCTTTACTACCGGTTTAAAAAAGTCTGGAAATCGGTTCGCCTCTACCTTGTTATTGCAGGTCCCGGCCTTGTGGTAATGATTGCTGATAACGATGCTGGCGGCATTACGACGTATGCAGCTACAGGAGCAAAGTATGGTTATCACTTAATATGGTTTCTGCTTCTTCTCATTCCAGTGGCCTACTATGTGCAGGAGATGACGGTGAGGTTGGGTGCTGTAACCAAACGGGGGCATGCTGAGGCAATTTTTGAAAGCTTTGGTGCCTTCTGGGGATGGTTTTCACTGCTCGATCTCATGATTGTTGACTGGCTGACGCTGGTCACCGAGTTTGTGGGAATGACAGCGGCTCTGGGTATTTTCGGAGTTCCTGCATGGTTGACCGTGATTATCGTTGTTGTGCTTATGAGCATACTCGTGCTGAATGGACGGTACTGGACTTGGGAAAAGATTGCTCTTGGATTTTGCCTGCTGAATCTGATCTACATTCCTGCAGCATTTATGGTGAATCCCTCCATTGCTGACATTCTTGGACAAGGATTAATCCCCAATCTTCCCGGCGGTTTGACCAATGAGCTGTTTTTTCTGCTTATGGCCAATATTGGTACAACCATTGCGCCATGGATGCTCTTTTTCCAGCAAAGTTCTGTTGTGGACAAAGGATTGCTTGAAAAGGATATAAAGATGGGCAAAGTTGATACCTTTATCGGCTCAATTATTACGGTAGCAATTGCGGTTTTTATTGTGATTGTTACCGGAACGCTTCTGAACGGTGCGCCCATTGATGATGCGGCCACCGCCGCAAAACTGTTGATGAAAACGAACCAGTATGTCGGTGCTTTCATGGCCATTGGCCTGTTTGATGCCGGACTGCTTGGAGCAATCTGTATATCGCTGGCAAGTTCATGGGCTTTTGGAGAGATCTTTGGCTGGGCGCACTCTCTCAACACAAAGGTGAAAGAGGCCCCCTGGTTTTATATATCCTTTTTCATTACTCTTGCCACGGCTGGTGTTGTTCCTCTTATACCTGGTGCTCCGCTTGTGCTCATTACTCTTTTTGTTCAGGTTGTTGCGGTAACGCTTCTGCCGGCAGCGCTTGTTTTCTTGATTCTGTTGCTCAACGATAAAAAGACAATGGGGGAGTATGCCAATACCCCTTTACAGAATATTGTCAGTACTACCATTGTTGGCGCAATTATTATACTCTCGACGATGTACGGTGTCAGTGCACTTTTCCCCAATATTTTCCAGTAATTGAGGTATCAGATCAATGAGAGCGATCAATCAGTTTTTGAGCAAGATCCGTGAGATCAACCAGCGCTATGCCAAACCAACGGTAGAAATGTCGCGAGGTGTTAAATTTTCTCTGGCGGTGCTTCGGATTTATCTCTTTCTGCTTGTTGTGTTGATGATCTACAAATTCATCACAGTTATCAAGGTTGTATAAACGGGAATACCAATGGTTACAGTAGTGGGTCGTGAATTTTTTCTGAGCGAGATTGTCGGGCGTCGCATCTATCTGAAGTCGAACTCTATTGGCAAACTGAAAGATCTTGTTATACAGGAGAATGCCGGTAAAATTCCTGAAGTGACCCATTTGCTGGTTCAGCGCCCTTATGGCGATCCTCATCTGCTGATTCCCTGGGAGAACATTACCCTGATTTCTAACACAGAAATTGTTTCTGATATAACGAATGCAGAAGAGTATCTGCTTAACCCACTCGACAGTCACATTTTTCTCAAAGACTATATTCTCGACAAGAAAATTCTTGATATGGATGGCCATGAGGTTGAAGTGGTCTATGATGTAAAAATTGTCTTTCAGAATGAAAAACTTTTTGTCAGCGAGGTTGATTTCAACCGCTTTCGCATTTTGCGGCGAATGGGATTGAAAAAGCTGGCGAACTATCTTGCTCGTCAAAAAGAGGACTCGAGTATCTCTTGGTTATATGTTCAGCCGCTGCCGGAAACCATCGGAAGTTTTGAGGGCAACGTCAAGCTCAATGTGCTCAAGGAAAATATCAACGACATTCATCCTGTCGATCTTGCCGACATTCTCGAAGAGCTTGAAGGCAATCAGCGCATAGCGGTGTTCAACGAGCTTGAGCCTGAGCTGGCCTCCGATACTCTTGAAGAAGTTGAGCCAAGGGTGCAGCGCGAGCTGATTCGGTCAATGGAAAAGGAGAAGGCCGCCGGATTGATTAACGACATGAGCCCTGCCCAGGTTGCCGGTATCCTTTCGGTATTGCCAGCCTCTGAAGCGGATGAGATTATCGAGTACGTTGACAGCGAAAGCAAGCAGAAGGTGCAGCAGATCATCGACCAGACTGATGAAAACATCTTGCTCTACTCTACCCAGCAAGTGATTAAGCGCCCGGCCAATACGCTAGTCAAAGAGGTAATCGACAATTTTCGCGAAGTTGCCGGTGACATGGATGTCATTATGTACGTCTATGTTGTCGATGCCGACAATATTCTTCAAGGCGTCGTGGATATCAGGGAGTTGATAGCCGCAGAGCCCGAGCAGACACTTGGCGACATTATGACCGACAGTCTTATTACCCTCAATCCCGATGATTCCCTCCATGATGCGGTTGACATGTTTTTCCGCTACTCATTCCGGGCAATCCCGATCAGTGATGATCAGGATCACCTTCTCGGTGTTGTCTCCTGCCACGATATCAAAGGCGTCAAACCGCGACTGGATTAGACGGTGCTGAAGCGCACGCGAAAGGCAGCATCAGAACTACTGACTATGGCTTTATCTCCGATGAACTGAGCAGATCATGAAAAACGCCAGGACAACCGAAAACGTTACTGGTCTCTCAGCAGCAGAGGCGGCAGAACGACTGATATCGGAAGGCTATAACGAGTTGCCGTCGTCGGGGCAGCGTGGTCTTTTTGCGCTGGTCTTTGGCATCGTTCGTGAGCCAATGTTTTTGCTGCTGGTTGCCTGTGGAGTGGTCTATATGGTGCTTGGCGATCTTCAGGAGGCGTTGATGCTGCTGGGATTTGTCTTTTTTGTCATGGCTCTCACCCTCTATCAGGAGCGAAAGACAGAGCATGCACTGGATGCGTTGAAAGATCTTTCCAGCCCGCGTGCTTTAGTGGTCAGGGATGGAGCCGAACGGCGAATCGCTGGCCGTGAGGTTGTTCGTGGTGATATTCTGGTAATCAGTGAGGGCGACCGTATTCCTGCTGATGCCGAGCTTCTCTCGTGCCTGAACCTCTCTGTTGATGAATCTCTCTTGACCGGTGAATCTGTTCCTGTCAGAAAATCCGTTCATGATGGGCAGACGATGGAGGTTCATTCCGGCGGAGAGGATTTACCCTTTATCTTTTCGGGAACACTTGTGGTTCAGGGGCAGGGGATTGCTCGGGTGATTGCAACCGGCGTCCATACTGAAATCGGGAAAATTGGCAAAGTGTTGCAGTCCGTTGAGGAGGAAGAGACACTGTTGCAGAGGGAGACGGGTCAATGGGTGCGTCAACTTGCCGTTGTCGGGTTGTCGTTATGTTTTCTGGTGATAATCTTCTACAGCCTTACCCGAGGCGACTGGCTTAACGGATTACTGGCGGGTGTCACTCTGGCTATGGCAACTCTTCCCGAAGAGCTGCCGGTTGTTCTGACCATTTTCCTTGCCATGGGAGCTTGGCGCATCTCAAAAAAGCATGTACTCACTCGCCGTATGCCCGCCATAGAGACGCTGGGCTCTTCGACGGTTCTCTGTGTTGACAAGACCGGTACACTCACCATGAATTGCATGACGGTCAGCAAGCTTTTTGTCGGCAAAGATTTTCTTGATCTCTCTTCACTTTCACGCCACTCCATGCCGGAAGAATTTCACGAACTGGTTGAATTCAGTATTCTTGCCAGTCAGCTCGATCCTTTTGACCCGATGGAAAAAGCGATCAAAACGTTAGGGGATGATTATCTGATTGAGACGGAGCACTTGCATAAAGACTGGTTGCTGGTGCATGAATATCCCTTGTCGAAAGAGTTGTTGTCGCTTTCCCGTGTCTGGAAATCGTCGGAACGTGAAGAGTACATCATTGCTGCCAAAGGAGCACCTGAGGCCATTATCGATCTTTGCCATTGCGATGAGCAGGAGCGTGTGCGACTTTCAACATACATTGCTGCAATGGCTGACCAGGGGTTACGGGTACTGGGAGTGGCAAGAGGATATTTTCAGGAACCGCTCTTGCCTGGTCAGCAACATGACTTTGTTTTTGAGTTTCTTGGTCTGATCGGGTTGACTGATCCGGTGCGTCCGACTGTCTCACCGGCAATAGCGGAGTGCTATCGCGCAGGTATCCGTGTGGTGATGATAACCGGCGATTATCCCGGCACGGCAAGCAATATCGCCCGGCAGATAGGGCTGAAAAAGTCTGATGTCTGGATTACTGGCCCGGAGCTGGAGCGTATGACGGAGCAGGAATTGCAACAGAGAGTCAATGAGGTAAATATTTTTGCACGGGTTGTGCCGGAACAGAAATTACGTCTGGTCACGGCGCTCAAGGCTAATGGAGAAATTGTTACCATGACTGGTGATGGGGTGAATGATGCCCCGGCGCTGAAAGCGGCCAATATCGGCATAGCAATGGGCGGACGCGGTACTGATGTTGCCCGTGAGGCAGCCTCACTGGTCTTGCTTGATGACGATTTTTCGTCGATTGTGCAAGCCATCAAGCTTGGTCGCAGGATCTTTGATAATATCCGAAAAGCCATTGCCTATATTCTTGCTATTCATGTGCCCATTGCCGGACTCTCGCTTTTTCCTGTACTTTTTCAGTGGCCACTTCTCTTGTTTCCAGCGCATATTGCTTTTTTGCAGCTCATAATTGATCCCGCTTGCTCCATCGTTTTTGAAGCTGAAGGGGAGGAGAGTGATGTAATGAACCGTCCACCACGGAAGTCCACCGAACCGTTATTCAGTCACCGGACGGTTGTTCTGAGCCTGTTACAGGGCGTCATGGTGTTGCTTGCAGTGCTGGTTGTTTTCTGGCTTGCGGTATCAAGAGGTGAGAGCGAAGAGAAGGTTCGTGCAATGACCTTTACGACGTTGATGATTTCCAACCTTAGTTTGATTCTTACCAACCGCTCATGGAGCCGTACCTTTGTCAACTCCATGAGGTTTACCAACAGGGCGTTGTTGCCGGTTGTTGCCGGTGCTCTGCTCTTTTTAGGAATTGTGCTCTATCTTCCTTTTTTTGTTACTCTTTTCAGATTTGCAAAGCTTGATCCCATTGATCTTTTGCTCACACTCTCTGCCGGGCTTGGCAGTGTTCTCTGGTTTGAAGGGCTCAAGTGGTTTAAAACATCAAAATTTGTCCAGAAAGTAGAGTAAAATGATTTACTTCACAATCCGTGCTTTCAGGAGCAGTGGCAGATGATCGGAGTAGCCGCCCTTGTACTTTCGCTTCTCGTATGTGGCATACGTCCCCTTCCCATTTTCATTGAGCAGCTTGGAAAAAGTGAAGCAGCGAAAAGCGTTTTTCGGCGCATACAACCCACTTTTATCAAGCATGCCGGGTGTCAATAAAATATGATCGATCTGCTGCCATTTCTTGTTATGAAAGTAACTGCCAATCCCCTCGTACCCACTCCAGCAGTTGTAGAGCAGTCTCCCTTTCGCGCTCTTTACCTTTGCCGCATCAAAGCTTGAGCCCAGCGTCTCCTTCAGCGATGTATTGTGTGCCTCATCGTTAAAATCGCCCATCACCACCACATCTGCCTTTGGATTGCTGACCAGCAGGCTGTCGAGAATATGGCGTACCACTGTTGCGGCTTCAATGCGTTTTATTTGCGTTAACTGCTGGTCGAACGAGCGTGACGACCAGTGGTTCAAAATCACATGAAATGGCTTGCCCGAGGCTGAAAACTGCGCCACAATAATTTTGCGTGTACGCTTATTGTTCACTGTGTATGCTTTCGACGCTACCGGGCGCAGCGTTTGCGGATTGTACGCAAGTGCCACATCAATGCCTCGCGGGTCTAACGACTCATAATATATTGGTTTATAGCTGATGCCTTTCAACCCGCTCAATGTTGCCGCAAACACCCGCTCATTCTCAACCTCCGCAAATGCAACCACATCAGGATATTTGCCATAATCAGGATGCGATTTCACTGCAGAAATGATATGTCGAATTCGCATCTGCTTGAGCTGCAATCGTTTATCAGTCCATTGCAGTTTTCCTGCCGGCGTAAAATCCTCATCCTCATGGAGAGGATCATCGCTTGTATCAAACAAATTCTCAACATTCCACCACAAAAAAAGTACACTCTCCTCTGCTTTTGCCGGCTTTGCCATCGAAACTGAAACAACCAGAAAAGTGAAGAAGAGGGTAAAAAATGGAGTCAGCTTTTCACGCATCATAGCTTTATATCTATTTTGTTTTCATTACATCTAATCATTAATTAACTTAATCGACTTTTTTATCTGATCAACAATATTTCTCAACTTATCCATGGGAGCACTATGATCCAAGAGAGTGATGTCAAAGGACAAGCAAAAGATATCCTTGATGAAACCCTCGACAGAGAAGCGGTGCTTGTTTTGACCAGAATATCCGAAGAGATGCAACTGCTTTTTATAGCGCATCCCGACCCGACTGCCGCAAAAGTAAAAGAAATTGTTGCCGGTTTTTTCCTTGAAAACGGCAAATCCGAGCAGTTTATCGACGATTGGATTAAAACCTCTGAAGATTACGGACAATTAAGAGGGCTCAGTGAGCATGATCAGCCAAAAGCAATGCTCTCCGATTTTGGCGTGTTTCGCTTTATGAGCTTTTTAAAAGATAAAGGCTTGACTGACGATCAAATTACTATTGTGTTGACCGGAGCTGTGCAGCAAGCTTCTGAGCAGCAGGATAGCGCACAAGGATGATTATTTTTTTACAGCAACATTATGGCTGTCACGCCCGATAGCCTCTCATATAAAAAAACATTACACGATGAAAAAAGGCATTCAACTCTACGAAGGCAAAGCGAAAAAAGTATTTGCAACGGACGACAAAGATTTGGTGATACAGGAGTTCAAGGACGATGCAACAGCGTTTAATAACAAGAAAAAAGGAACCATAGCCGATAAAGGTGTCGTCAATAACGCCATCTCCTGCAAGCTCTTTACCATGCTTGAAGCCAACGGTATTCGTACCCATCTGGTTGAAAAGCTCTCCGAGCGGGAAATGCTCTGCCGCCATCTCGATATTATCAAAGTCGAGGTTGTTACTCGCAATATTGCCGCCGGTTCGCTGGTCAAACGCTACGGTTTTGCTGAAGGCACCGTACTTCAAAACCCGATTGTTGAGTTCTATTTGAAAGATGATGAGCTTGATGATCCATTGATGAACGAGTCGCACGCGGTAGCGCTTGGTGTCGCGACGTATGAAGAACTTGCTCTTTTAAAGAGCCGTGCAGAGGCAATTAACGTCCTTCTCAAGCAGTTTTTTGCTGATCGGAAAATGAAGTTGGTTGACTTTAAGCTTGAGTTTGGTCGCCATAACGGCGAAATTCTTCTTGGCGATGAAATCAGCCCCGATACCTGCCGATTCTGGGACCTTGAGACCAATGAAAAAATGGATAAAGATCGTTTCCGTTTTGACCTTGGTGGCGTTGAAAACGCCTACAGCGAGGTGCAGCGCCGAGTGCTTGACCTTGACTGATAACAATTTTATGCCAATGTATCGTAACGGGTTTTTTCATGCTTGAATCTGCAATGCTCTGGCTGCAACATGCCGACCCGTATGCGGTCTATATCTTTTTGTTCTTGATTGCATTTCTTGAAAATGTTTTTCCACCGATACCCGGCGATGTGCCAATTGCCTTTATCGGCTATCTTATATATAGCCATAGCGGGATAACTTTTGTTGGTTCTCTGTTGTGGTCAACGGTGGGTTCTGCGGTGGGGTTTATGCTCGTGTATCTGTTGAGCCGCTCTCTTGTGCTGAAGTTATATGCAGAAGGTGATAATATGGTGCATAACAGGTTATCGAGAAGCGTTCATCGCTTATTTCCCCCCTCTGATATGGAGTTGTTACGCCAGAAATTTGCAGCTCATGGCTATCTTGCAGTTCTGGTAAACCGTTTTTTGTTTGGTTCACGATCAGTTATTGCGGTGATGGCTGGATTGATGCACTTGCGGGCGTTTTTTGTTTTTCTTGCTGCAACAGCGAGTGCACTTGCATGGAATGTGCTTTTGCTCTCAGGAGGCTTTTTTATGGGAAGCAAGTGGCAGGAGATTGGATCGTATCTGGTGCTGTACACTCTGCCGGTAACTGTTGTTTTTCTGCTGGTCTTACTTTTTTCTGCATGGCGCTTTGTCAAGCATCGGAAACAGGTGAGCGACTGATTTTTTATTAATTCACACGTAATTTTGTTGATATATCTATCATGGGACAAGAGTTAAAACTTTATCCTGCCACCAGAAAAGGTGTGCTGCTTGAACTTGCCGGAATTGATGATCTTAAAGAGATGGCGCGTCAGGTTCGTCGCGATGTTATTCGAATGCTCGCTATGGCAAACTCTGGTCATACTGGCGGATCGCTTGGTATGGCTGATATTTTTACAGCCCTCTATTTTAAAGTGCTGAATCACAATCCGCACAATTTCTGGAACGATAACGATACAGATCTGCTCTTTCTCTCAAATGGTCACATTGCGCCAGTTTGGTACAGTGTTCTTGCTCGTTCCGGTTACTTTCCGCTCAGCGAGTTGAACTCTCTCCGTCAGGTCAACTCATTCCTTCAAGGGCATCCAAGTGCCGATTCCAAATTGCCCGGTATCCGTATCTCCTCAGGCTCTCTCGGTCAAGGGCTCTCCGTTGCTGCTGGTGCAGCATTAGGGCTTCGTATCGATGGAAAATCGCAGAACGTCTTCTGTCTCATGGGCGATGGAGAATGCCAGGAAGGGCAAATCTGGGAAGCAGCAATGAGCGCAGCACATTATCAGCTTGGTAATCTTATCGGTATTGTTGATTACAACAATCTCCAGATTGATGGCGAAGTCTCCGAAATTATCGGCGTCGAACCATTTGCCGATAAATGGCGCTCTTTTGGCTGGAATGTCTATGAGTGCGACGGCAACGATATGGAGAGTGTGGTGACAACCCTTGAAGCTATCAAAGCTGCCGATCTTTCCATGCCTTCAGTGCTGCTCGCTACAACCATTATGGGCAAAGGCGTGCCCTTCTTTGAAGGTTCCATGCCCGACAAGAGCAATTGGCACGGCAAACCGCCATCGAAAGATGATGCTGTAAAAGCCCTTGCCATTCTTGGCGAAACTGTTTTTGGCGACTTTTAAGCCAGCGTTCGCTTCGTGCAAATTCTTGCAGGCACATATCGAGGGCGAAAAATACGCAACTCATCAGCGCACGCCATACGCCCGTGCAGCAGCAGAGTGAAAAAGTCGCTTTTCGATACGCTTGCGGCGCGGATAGATTTCGATAGCATTGCCGTCCTTGATCTCTTTGCAGGATTCGGGTCGCTTGGTTTTGAAGCGCTCAGTCGCGGTGCAGCAACCGTTTCATTTGTTGATCAACATGTCGATTCACTGAAAGCGCTGAAGGCAACCGCAGGAGATCTTGGTGTACAGAGCTGTACTAAAATTATCAACGCTGATGTTTTGGCTTATCTTGGGCGGGCAACAGGGGAGTACCACCTCATCTTTTGTGATCCACCTTATTCGTGGTCAGACTATGAGCGTTTGATTGAGAAAATCTTCAGCAGTCAGCTTCTTGCTGAAGATGGTTTTCTGCTGATGGAGCACAGTACTCAGCACGATTTTACGGAATCGCTAAACTACTCTTTTCATAAAGATTACGGTATGACACGAGTCACCTTTTTTCAGTAATAATTTCATTATGCTACAATGAGCAAATCTCGCGCAATATATCCCGGAACATTCGATCCATTTACCAATGGTCACCTCGATGTATTGGAGCGAGCACTCAATATTTTCGATGAGGTGATTGTTGTTATCGCCGAGAATAGTCAGAAACACGCTCTTTTCACTATTGAAGAGCGGAATATTATGACGCACGAAGTAACCAGAAATCATAGTGGTGCTACTGTTGAGGTGCTGCATCATGGGTTGCTTGCCGACTATGCGCGTCAGGTTGGTGCGCGTGCCATTGTTCGAGGTGTGCGTCAGGTCAAGGATTTTGAGTATGAATTTCAGATATCTCTCTTTAATCGTCAACTCTATCCTGATGTGACAACGGTTTTTCTGATGCCGAATGTCAAATACACCTATGTGGCTTCGTCGATTATCAAGGAGGTTGCCATGCTTGGCGGCGATGTCAGCAACTTTGTGCACCCTTGTGTTCTTGAAATGATGCACAAAAAACGTGAAGAGTATAACCAGAATAAATTATCATAAATCCATTTTTACGTTATGTCGATAACACCAGAAGAGAAATATCTGACTCGACGGGTCCTCAGTATGCAGGAATCGCAGACCATGCGAATCAGCAATCTTGCTGCAAAAATGAAAGCCGAAGGGCTTGATATCGTCAGTCTTTCAGCCGGTGAACCCGATTTCCCAACTCCGGCGCACGTTAATCAGGCGGGCATTGATGCTATTAAAGCAGGGTTTACCCGTTATACCGCAAATTCCGGTATTCCTGACCTCAAAAAAGCTATTGTTGAAAAGTTCCGTCGCGATAATAATCTTGAATTTGCAGAAAACCAGATCATCGTCAGCAATGGCGGTAAACAGACGCTGGCGAACACCTTTCTTGCGCTCTGTCAAGAGGGTGATGAGGTCGTTGTTCCTGCGCCGTTCTGGGTAAGTTTTCCGGAAATGGTGCGTCTTGCAAGCGCTACACCAGTTATTGTGCATACGACGCTGGAGACCGAATATAAAATGACGCCAGCTCAGCTTGAGGCGGCGATCACCCCAAAAACAAAGGTGGTTGTTTTGAACTCTCCTTCCAATCCAACCGGATCAGTTTATAACGAAGCCGAAGTTTGCGCACTGATGGCAGTTCTTGAAGGCCGAGGAATTTTTGTGCTCTCCGATGAAATGTACGACATGATCGTCTATGGCGATGTTCGTCCATTCTCTCCGGCGCGAATTCCTTCAATGAAAGGGTGGGTCATTGTCAGTAATGGCGTTTCAAAAACCTACGCAATGACTGGCTGGAGAATCGGTTATCTCGCCGGACCAAAATGGCTGATTGATGCTTGCGATAAAATTCAGTCGCAAACTACCTCAAATCCCAATGCGATTGCTCAGAAAGCTGCTGTTGCAGCGCTTACGGGTGATCAATCCATTGTTGAAGAGCGCCGTGCAGAATTTGAAAAACGTCGTGATTATATGTATCAGGCGCTCAACAGTATTCCTGGTTTCAAGACGGCGTTACCGCAGGGCGCGTTCTATATTTTCCCTGACATCAGTGGTGTGCTTGGTCAAACCTTCAATGGTGTGGTGATGAAAGATTCTGCTGATGTTGCAGAATATCTCTTGAAGGTTCACCACGTTGCCACAGTGCCGGGCGATGCTTTCGGTGCGCCGGAAAACCTTCGTCTCTCCTATGCAGCCTCCATTGAGGCGCTTGAGGAGGCCGTTAACCGTATCAGGAGAGCGTTCAAATAGGTGGCGCTGATGCTGAAAGTTCGTCGAAGCAAGCTTTATACTGCATGGTTTGGCTGGTACTCTCGCCGCCAGTTCCGGCGTTTTTTTAATTCAGTGCGTGTTGTTATGCAACCCGGAGTGCGCGAAATGGATCGCCGTACTCCGGTTATTTTTTACGCCAACCACGCCTATTGGTGGGATGGTTTCTGGTCGCAACTCTGTACCGAGGAGTTTTTTCATCAGCGATTGCACATCATCATCGAGTTGCAGCAGTTGCAGAAGCACCAGTTTTTTACTCGCATCGGCGCCTTTTCGCTCGATCAATCACGCCCGAAAAGTTTACCAGCAACGCTGAATTATGCCGCTGAATTGCTGAGTGATGCGAACGATCGGCAAAATGCGCTCTGGATTTTTCCACAAGGCAAAATAGAGCATATCGATAAACGGCCGTTGCTCTTTTATAAAGGCACGGCCTCCATTATCTCGCGTCTCTTGGCAAAAACTCCGCAGGTTTATCTTGTTTCAGTTGTCAGTCGGATTGAATATCTTGAAGAACAGAAGCCTGAGCTGTTTTTGTCATTTCGGAAGCCGCTTCTCATAACAAGGAAGAACGTTCCAAGTGCTGATGCTCTTACCATTTTTATGCGGGAGATGACCGAGAGTAATCTTGATGAACTTCGAGAAAACATTCAGCAGCGGCAGCTTAATGATGCTACTGTTCTTATCAAGGGAAGTGCTTCAGTCAACCGAAAAAGTGAAGCATTTGCTCGTTTTTTGCAATTTGGTCGTGCTCATAATCGTTCAGTATAGTCTCTTGCATTGGCTCATTATCATTGTCAAAGAGCAAGAGGTTTCGATATAAAAAGAACTCAAGACTCGCCACTATTTTCATGAGTAACGTTATATGCAGTTGTCTGTTAGGTAATAATACCGAGGTAAGATTGCGATTATCGCAATTATTGCACAGTGAAATGGAGTCAATTTACGGTCAGCTTCCGGAAGGAGAAGTTGAGTTGCTCTGCGAAGTTGAAATGCAGGGTTGCCGTCGCGATTTTTTTATCAATAATACTCCTGCTCCTTTGAGTATCGGGCAGCAGGTTATTATTGAATCTGATGGTGGTTACGACTTTGGAGTTGTCTATTCAACGGGTCAAATTGCCCGCAAAAAGTTTCAACTTAAAGGCTTTGATAAAAACGGCCATGAATGCGCCTCAGTGCTTCGTGCTGCCGATGAAAAAGATAATGACGCCATTATTGCGCTGAAGCAGCGGCAACCCGAGATTCGTTCCATCTGCTTAAGTAAAATTAAAAAGCATGAACTTGATCTCAAACTGGTGGATGTAGAGCTGCGTATAGATCAGCAGAAGCTTTCGGTCTATTACACCTCCTCCCATCGCGTCGATTTTCGTGCACTTGTGCGCGATCTTGCCGGCGAGTTTAAGGCGAGGATTCAGATGGTGCAGATAACCACCCGCGAAGAGGCAAGGCGTGCGCACTCTTTTGGTCCGTGCGGTTGCCTTCTCTGCTGCTCAAGCTGGCTCCAGAAAATTCATGCAAACCCTTTTGCTGACAAATCCCCCTATACTGAAGTCGCCGGTAATGACAGCCATGCGTTCAATATTACCGGTATTTGTAATCGTCCCAAGTGCTGCCTCAGTTATTCAAAAACTGAGAAAAACTGCCGCAATACGTCATCATCGCCTTCGTCATCATTTCCTGCGGCAGGCAGCAGAGTCAACACACCCGAAGGCGCTGCCATCGTTGAATATGTTGATGCTCAGAAAAAACTGATATCGCTTCGTTACCAGAAAAACGATCAAATCCGTCGCTTGCCGCTCGACAAGTTCAACGCTATGTTTGTAAAAAAATAACTCTCACCCATTGTTATGCCGCAGTTTACAAGAACGCTCGTTACCACCGCTCTCCCTTACGCCAACGGTCCGGTGCATCTTGGCCATCTGGCTGGAGTCTATCTTCCTGCCGATCTCTATGTCCGTTATAAAAGGCTGAAGGGTGAGGATGTTATCCATATCGGCGGTTCTGATGAGCACGGTGTGCCTATCACCATTACGGCTGAAAAAGAGGGTATTTCACCGAAGGATGTGGTTGATCGCTACCATGGTATGAACCTCGAGGCGTTTACAAAATGCGGCATCTCTTTCGATTATTATGGGCGCACCACATCCGAAGTGCATCATCAAACCGCAAAAGATTTTTTTCTTGAGATTGAAGGAAAGGGCATTTTTCAACAGAAAACCGAAAAGCTTTTTTTTGACCGAAAAGCAAACCGTTTTCTCTCCGACCGCTATGTAACCGGGACCTGCCCGATTTGCAACAATTCCGAGGCAAATGGCGATCAATGCGAACAGTGTGGCACCCATTTAAGTCCTCTGGAACTCATCAATCCCAAAAGCAAATTCTCCGATGCAACGCCTGAACTGCGTGAAACCATGCACTGGTATTTTCCGTTAGGTAGTTTTCAGCAGCAGCTCGAAGATTATGTCACCCTTCATGAGAGTGACTGGCGTTCCAATGTTGTCAATTACACCCGCACATGGCTGAAGCAAGGTTTGAACGATCGCGCCATTACCCGAGATCTCAATTGGGGCATCACGGTGCCGCTTGAGCGCGATGAAGCGGCGGGCAAAGTGCTCTACGTCTGGTTCGATGCGGTGCTGGGCTATATCTCCTTTACCAAAGAGTGGGCAGCAGAGCAGGGTGACGCCGAACGCTGGAAAAGCTACTGGCAGGATCCGCAGAGCCGACTTGTACACTTTATCGGCAAAGATAACGTTGTCTTTCACACCTTGATGTTTCCCGCAATCCTTATGGCGTGGAATGAAGGGCAGCAAAGCGATTGCTATAACTTGGCGGATAATGTGCCAGCATCGGAGTTCATGAATTTTGAAGGACGAAAGTTCTCGAAATCTCGGAACTATGCCGTCTATCTTGGCGAGTTTCTTGAAAAGTTTCCAGCCGATACGCTACGTTACAGTATTGCCATGAACTATCCTGAAAACAAGGATACCGACTTCAGTTGGCAGGATTTTCAGAACCGCACCAATGGTGAGCTGGCTGATACACTTGGCAACTTTATCAAGCGCTCCATTGATTTTACCAACGCCCGCTTTGATGGTGTGGTACCTTGCAACGTTACCGCTGATGAGTGGAACGATCTCGGTATTGACTGGCACGATACTCTCGAACAGCTTGATCGTGCGTATGAAGGCTTCCATTTTCGTGATGCAACTTCGGTGGGCATGGATATCGCCCGAGCTGCAAACCGCTTTTTGACGGTTTCAGAACCGTGGAAAATCATCAAGGTTGATCGCAATGCAGCCGCAAGAACAATGGCGCTTTCGCTCAATCTCTGTCATGCGCTTTCCATTGCACTCTATCCCGTGTTGCCTGAAACCTGCAATCGCATTCATGCCATGCTTGGCTTTGATGGGCCTCTTGAGGATCTCATCGTTCGCGGCGCATCGCTTTTTGCCGATTTGCTGGCACCAAAGCTTCAGCAAGGTCATAAGCTTCGGGAGAACTCAGAAATTCTCTTTACCAAAATTGAAGAGAGCGCTATTGCGCCAGAGCTTGCTAAAATCAACACACTGCTTGCCGAAGCTGAAAAGCGTGAAGCAGGCGTTGTTGAAAGCCGCATGGAGTTCAAGCCGGTTATCAGCTTTGAGGATTTTCAAAAAATTGATTTGCGTGTAGCAACCGTCATAGCCGCAGAACCAGTAAAGAAAGCCTCTAAACTCCTGAAATTACAGTTGCAAGTCGGCTCCGTTACAAAACAGGTGCTTGCCGGAATTGCTCAACATTACAGCGCCGAGGAGATGGTTGGCAAAAATGTACTGATGGTGGCAAACCTTGCCGAACGCACCATGCGCAATGAAGTATCGCAAGGGATGATTCTTGCCGTTGACGGTGCTGATGGCAAACTTTTTATTCTTGAACCATCAGGCACAGAGATCAATGGACGTGCAGTACAGTAAGTACGGTTATCATCAGAGATATTTATGAAAGAGTAGAAATAATTGTTTGCATAAGTAAATTATTTCCGTACATTGAAGAACAAACATCGTGGGGTGGAGCAATTGGTAGCTCGTCGGGCTCATAACCCGAAGGTTGCAGGTTCAAGTCCTGTCCCCACCACAAGTAAAAGCCGCCTCCACAAAAGGCGGCTTTTTTATTTATCTTCTCCTATGAATCTATATCCTCGCCGAAAAGGAAGCCTCAGCAGAAAGAGCCTCGCTTTTTTCTATAGTCTGTTCAGGCGCAGCCGCTATTTTAAGGGCAGCTCGCAGCAATTTTTCAGGTTGACCCTTGATTACCTTCTTGTTCAGCTCAATTTGAATCAAGATATACCTTTTCTTTTTGTTGCTGTTGTTGTTGGACTTTTGACTGGCTATGTGGCAGTGGTGTTTCACGATGCCATTATGATAATCAGCGGTATCAGTTTTACTGGTTTACATGAGCTTGGAGAATCGTGGCATCTTGAAAAATACTGGATGTTTTTTCTTCCCTTTATTCCTGCTGCTGGTGGTCTTCTTGTTGGTCTTTACAACGCATTCGTGGTAAAAGCGCGCCCACGGCATGGGCTTGCATCTGTTATCAAGGCGGTTGCTCATCATGATGGTATTATCGACAAGAGGTTGTGGCTGCATAAAAGTGTGACCTCAGTCTTGAGTATTGGAACAGGTGGTGGTGGTGGACGTGAAGCCCCCATTGTACAGGTTGGTGCGGCAATTGGTTCAACGGTTGGGCAGTTGCTGCGTTTTTCCCCTGATAAAACACGAACCCTCCTTGGTTGTGGCGCTGCTGCTGGTCTTGCTGCGGTTTTTAATGCTCCAATTGGCGGCGTTATGTTTGCTATTGAGGTATTGCTTGGCGATTTCAGTGTTAAAACCTTCAGTCCTATTGTTATTGCGGCTGTGATCGGAACGGTATTGTCGCGGAGTTTTCTTGGTAACTCGCCAACCTTTGAAGTACCTGCTTATACATTAGTTTCAAATACGGAGCTTCTTTTTTATTGTCTGCTGGGTATTCTTGCCGGACTTTCTGCGGTGATGTTCATCAAAGTCTATTACTTTATCGAAGAGAGGTTTGAAGCAATTGAGCAGCGCTGGAAAATACCAGTCTGGGCAATGCCGGCTATCGGTGGTTTTTTGAGCGGTTTGATTTGTATCGGGCTTCCAGGACTTTACGGATTTTCTTACGATACCATCACGAAAGCGGTGCATGGTAGTGAAAGTTTGACCAATATGATTGGCATCTACTTTCTCAAACCTGTTGTTGCTGGTCTAAGCGTTGGTTCCGGCGGTTCTGGGGGTATGTTTGCGCCAGCAATGAAAATGGGTGCCATGCTTGGTGGGTTGTTCGGTAAGCTGGTTCATTTTCTTTTCCCCGCAATAACAGCAACGTCGGGAGCTTATGCACTTGTCGGCATGGGTGCGTTGACCGCAGGCGTCATGCGTGCGCCTCTGACTGTTATTCTTATTCTGTTTGAAGTTACAGGTCAGTACGAAATTGTGTTACCGATCATGTTTGCAGCAGTGACCTCTACTCTTATAGCACGGTTGACTTATCGCCATACTATGGAGAGCTATGTGCTTGAAAAAGAGGGTGTTCGTGTCGGGTTTGGTATAGCGCTATCGGTTGCAGAGCATATCGGTATTACTGATCTTATTAAAAAAGATTTTGTGAAACTTCATCTCTCTGAAAAAGCGACAACCATCATTGATATTTTTTATACCACTCCGGAAAGCAGCTTTTTGGTTGATGATGATGATAACGTTTTTGCTGGTATTATACGGCTTGATGAGATGCGATTACTGCTGCAAGAGGGAGTTATAACGGGGCTGATTGCTGAAGACGTGGTAAAAAAAGATGTACCGGTTCTCTACGAAACTTCAAAGCTTGATGAAGCGCTTAAACTTTTTGAAATAACGGATTACGATATTCTACCGGTGCTTGAAGCAAAAAGTGGAAAGCTCCTCGGCGTTGTGCGTCAGGACGAAGCATTTGCTTACTACCGTAAACAGCTCAATCTGTATGGTACCGATCACGTTGAAAACAGATAAACCATCACAATGGTGATTTTTTGTTCTGAGAATATTATTCAAAAATCACTTTTAATTGGTCGTTTTGTAGTCTTGTTTTTAACCATTCAATGATTTTTTCTTTTTCCTTTTTTGTAATATTTTTTTGTGATAAGGATATTATGACGTAAGGCATGCGAACGGGTTGATCTGGATTTTCTGTACTGAAACGATATGGTTCAGCAAACAAACAGGTTGTAATTGTTGGAAAAAGTATATTCAATTCATGCAAAAGATTTTTGCCGCCATAAGATCGTTTTTGCAAGCTATCTTGTTGTTGTACATTTTTTTGTAACAGAAAAGATAGTCGGTTAATTTCAGCTTTTAGATTTTCTGTTTCGCTCAATTTTCGCGAAAAATCGTCAAGATTTATACCTTGTTTAAAGTTTAATGTTGTTTTAGTCAGTCCAAATTCTTTCGCACTATTTCTAAGTTGTAATTTATCGTTTTCTGATAATTCTCGACCGCCATAAATAAGAGAAATACTGCGATTCTTAGCATCAACTTCATGTTGTAAAAGATACTCTCCGCGAAAAAAACTAACACTCCGAATAAATCTTGTCGAGTTTTCTATAAATTTTTCTTTTTGAACTAAAATATATCCAAAATCACTACTGTCCGGTTATAAGTCAAATAAATTCAACTGGTTACAGGTATAGGTATCCTGAATTGTACAAACCGAATTCGTAACTAATTGTTTTATAAGGACTTTCTCGAAAACACTGACACTCAAAATTTGTAGAAATGTGTAGAGAGATATATCCAAATTCATTCGCTTTTTAACCAAAGCTATGAGCACATAAACTGATATTGCTGTCCAGATTTGTGTCTTTACTGCATTTTCAGAAGTGCCATAAAAGGTCTTAATTCGTAAATGTTGTTTAATCCATTTGAAGAAAAGTTCAATCTGCCATCTGCTTTTATAGAGCTGTGCTATAACCTCTGCCGGAAGCAAAAAGTTATTGGTTAAAAACACAAAAAGTTTTCCTGTTTCTGGATCAGCATACTTGATTCTTCTTATTCTCTCAGGGTAATCTTTTGCGGACTTGTCTCCTGCAAGCTTTATACTCTGA
>CAIQSY010000102.1 GCA_903874585.1 uncultured Chlorobiaceae bacterium
ACTCCATAAATATATCTGGGAACCGTCAATGCAAGGCGTATAGTTTGTATTTACCCGCTCGACTCCTTACCTTTCGGCTGTTCACTCTTGCATTGTCCACATTCCGTTAGCTATTACCTATTGTCAAACACTCATTACCATTTATCCATTGTTGTTCCGCTATTTAATGAGCAGGAATCAATTCCAGAGCTGATCGGACAACTGTATGCCGCCATGAGCGAGAAGGAGCTGCACAATCTTTTTTCGGAGCCTTTTGCTTTTGAAATTCTTATGGTTGATGATGGTTCAACTGATGATTCACGCCATGTTATCAGCAATGCTATTCCGTCAAAACCAGAACTTCGCCTTATCGCTTTGCAGAGAAATTTCGGAAAAACTGCTGCACTCTCCGCTGGTTTTATGGCTGCTGCTGGCGATTACATCTGCACCATTGATGCTGATTTGCAGGACGACCCGTTTGCCATCAAGGCGATGATTCAAAAACTGCAAGAGGGGTACGATCTTGTCAGTGGATGGAAACAGCACCGCAAAGACCCTCTCTCCAAAACTATTCCTTCAAAGCTTTTTAATGGAGTGACGCGCCTTTTTACGGGTATTACCATGCACGATTTCAACTGCGGGTTAAAGGTGTATCGCAAAGAGGTGACCAAGCGGCTGGAGCTTCATGGCGATATGCACCGCTATATTCCAGTGCTGGCGCAATGGATGGGTTTCAGAATTACGGAACTTCCGGTTAAGCACCACGCACGAAAATTTGGCACCACCAAATATGGCGTATCGCGGTTTTTTGCTGGATTACTCGATTTTCTTTCAGTGCTGTTCATCACGCGCTATCTGCGTCGCCCGATGCACTTTTTTGGAATGGCGGGATTTTTAAGCTCGCTTTTCGGTTTTCTCATCAGCCTGTATGTGACGCTCGATAAAATCCTGCTCCACAAACCAGTCAGCAATCGCCCGATTCTCTTCCTTGGTATTTTGCTGATTATTCTTGGCGTGCAGCTCTTTTCGACCGGTCTGCTGGGCGAAATGCTCTCCACATCATCCACGAAAGGGAGTGCCTTTACGGTTCGCGAAACCGTGAATCTTACTGATGAACAAGCCAGCAAATTTATGATGGCTGAATAATTTTCAACACTATTTTATCTTTTTATTATGAAACGAGTTGGAGCACATGTTAGCGCAAGTGGAGGTGTCGAAAATGCTCCGTTGAATGCGACGGCTATCGGAGCAAAAGCCTTTGCGCTGTTTACCAAAAATCAGCGGCAGTGGCGTGCACCAAAACTTTCGGCAGCAGCAATTGATGCGTTTCAGAAAAACTGTAATGATGGCGGATTCAAGCCGGAGCATATTCTGCCGCACGACAGCTATCTCATCAACCTCGGTAGTCCCGATCCTGAAAAACTCAAGCGTGCCCGCGAAGCGTTTATTGAAGAGATGCAGCGCGTTGAAGAGCTTGGCTTGCTGCTGCTGAACTTCCATCCCGGTAGCCATCTGAAAGAGATTGCTGAGGAGCAGTGCATGGAATTAATTGCAGCATCAATCAATATGTCGCTTGATGCTACCAAAAATGTCACTGCAGTTATTGAAAACACGGCGGGACAGGGCACCAATCTTGGCAACAAGTTTGAGCAAATTGCCTTTCTTATTAACCGAATTGAGGATAAAACGAGAGTGGGCGTCTGCCTCGACACTTGCCATCTTTTTGCCAGTGGTTACGATTTGCAAACCAGCGAAGCAGCAGCACTGACGTTCAGTGAGTTTGATCGTATTGTTGGGCTGAACTATCTGCGAGGAATGCACTTGAACGATGCCATGCAGCCACTTGGCAGCCGTGTTGATCGCCACGCAAGCATTGGAAAAGGCACAATCGGGATGGAGGCGTTCTCGTTCATCATGAGCAACCCTGCGTGCGAAGAGATCCCACTCATCCTTGAAACTCCAGACTCTGATGCCTGGAGTTCCGAAATAAAGATGCTCTACTCGCTTCAGCAATAACAGCTACGACTTGGCAGCAGCACGAAGATATTTGCGTACCGAAAGTGCGCTGCCAAAAATACCAAGCAGCAAGCCAAGCGCCACCGTTGCGGGATAAACAAGCATTGCCGACGAACGGACAATAACATAGAGATCAGGTTCGTAGGAGATAAGCAGTTGATGAATCAGCAGATAGAGTGCGCCGCCAGCCAATGTGCCGGCAATAATGCCCTGCAACGCTCCTTCGATAATGTAAGGAGCACCTATAAACCATGCCGTAGCGCCAACAAGCCGCATCGTCTTAATCTTCTCTTTGCGTGAGAACATTGCAAGGCGTATGGTGTAACCGATAAGCACAATGGTTGCGATGGAAATCAAAAACCCAATTCCACCGGTAACCATTGTAAATATGCGCGCATTATCCTCTATCTGACCAAGAAAGGATTGATTGTAACGGATGTCAACGTCCGGCGACAGTGAGCGCATCTTCGGCGCAAGCTTTTCAAGATGTTCAGGGCGGGCATAATCGGGAAAAAACTTCAGCTTTACTGAACGAGGCAAGGGGTTTGAGCCAAGAATTTTGACAATGTCTTCACCAAAATCTTGGGTAAAAAGCTGAGCCGCTTGATCTTTCGACACATAGTCAACCTCACGAACACCATCAAGCCGTTTAAGCTGTTCCACCACCTCAATGACCTGTGCATCATTCAGCGATTCGCCAAGAAAAACCTCAACCTCAACGCGACTGCGAATCTCTTGAATCACATCAAAAAAACTGAGCGAAACGGTGCTGAAGAGACCGAGAAGCACAAGGGCAAAAAAACTTATCGTCACGGTAATGGCTGCCGGCAACTTTGCACGACCAATACTTGAAAAACCTTCTTTTATAACAAACAACAACGACATAGCTACGTATTTGACGTTAAGAACAACTGATAACCCAAAGAAACAACAAAACCTGTTGGAAAAACAACTTTTTTTTCTTTTAATGAGAGCATTCACATGGGGCTATAGCTCAGTTGGTAGAGCATTTGCATGGCATGCAAAGGGTCAGGAGTTCGAGTCTCCTTAGCTCCACCCCCAAAAAAGCACACTGTTCAAGTGTGCTTTTTTATTGGTAACAGCTTTTTTACTCAAGCGCCACAGATTTCATATCACGACTTTTTCTGCCCAACTTTTCCAATGAGAAAAAGTATCCCCACAAAGAGCGATGCCGATAGACCTGCTGCAATGTTAAAGAGTGCAGCGAGCAACACCATTTGAAGTGTCAAGGTAACGGTTATGTTGAAAAAACCGGCCGCACCAAGCAAGGTCAATGATGTCAGCGTTGTAAAGAAAAAACTTGTTGCAATACTTCCCGCAAACGAAATAAAAATCTTCTCCCCTTTGCCTTCCGAAATATTCTGTTTCCGCTGAAGCTGCTTTTTATTGCCCGGATCAATAATGCCCTTGATTGCCATTGCCGTCAGAGCGAACACAATCAGCACACCAGCATGAACGCCATAAACACGCCACAGTTCACTCGTTGAAGCTGCCAGCGAGCCCTCACCAAGCTTTGCGGACGCAAGTTGGAGCATAGAGATAGATGTCCAATAAAATACGGTACCCCAGAGTAGTGTAATTGCAAGCCATGTTGCCACATTCGGCGGCTTCTGATCGGTTGTTCTTGATTTCATAATTATCGCTAAATGATTGTTTAAATGGAGATTGCGCCAGAGTTCAACATTGGAAATCCTTGCCAGTTATGCTTTACTCTTGCAGAATGCTTACATTGGCAATATAAAAAATTAGTGCTCAGAGCTGCATGAGGAGACGCGACATGCTCTGAGCAGAAAGGCGATAAATTTCATCAGCACAGAAACATGTTAGCAAAACGTATTATCCCCTGCCTTGATGTTCGGGATGGGAGAGTAGTTAAAGGTATAAATTTTGAAGGATTGCGTGATGCAGGCTCAATCCTTGAGCAAGCAAGATTTTACAATAATGAGTTAGCTGATGAGCTGGTATTTCTGGATATTTCGGCATCATTGGAGTCGCGTAAAACAACGCTTGAAGAGGTTCTCAAGGTGTCGGGGGAGGTCTTTATTCCACTGACCGTCGGTGGCGGAATCAGCTCTGTCGAACGGGCAAGAGAGGTGTTTCTGCATGGTGCTGATAAAGTTTCGGTTAATACTGCTGCGGTAAACGACCCTTATCTCATCAGCCGCATTGCTGAAACATACGGTTCGCAAGCGGTGGTGGTGGCTATTGATATCAAGAAAGTTGGCAACGATTATCTTGTGCATACGCATTCCGGTAAACGCCCAACGGCGTATGAAGCTCTTGAATGGGCACACAAAGTGCAGGAGCTTGGCGCTGGCGAAATTCTTTTGACCAGCATGGATCGCGATGGAACAAAAGTGGGTTACGACAACGACATTCTCCGCCAAGTCTCAACATCTGTCCATATTCCGGTAATCGCTTCTGGCGGAGCTGGTAATCTGGAGCATCTTTACGATGGATTTACAAAAGGATGTGCAGATGCTGCGCTTGCGGCTTCCATCTTTCACTTCCGGCAGCACTCCATTCGTGAAGCAAAAGAGTTTCTCCGTGAAAGAAGTATTGCCGTAAGACTATAGCCGTTTTACGCCTGACGTGTTACGCTTTAAACTCCAAGCCTTTGTGAATTTTGTAAAATCTTATGCAGTACTGTGAGAAAGAGTACAGAAGCGCCAGTGTTGAGAGGTATAAAAAAAGCTCTTTCAGGGGATAACGCGAAAAAAGAGGATAGGGAACGACCATAACAATAAAAAGCATTGACACAAAGCCAACCGCCCATTTGCCCGGCCAGAGTGACGTCGTAACCACTGAGTGGCGATATTTAACATAAACTGCGCCGAGAAAAATCAAAATATCGCGAAGTACAGCAAAGAGCACAAACCATAAAGGGAGCTCGCCTATCCAGAGAAAATAGATTGCCACACTTGCCAGACAAAGCTTATCGGCAAGCGGATCAATAATTTTACCCATTTCCGAAACTTCATTCGTCCAGCGCGCCACACGACCATCAAACCAGTCGGAAAGAATGGCAATAATCATAATGGGAATTGCATAAGCAAGTTGCCCATGATGATAGGAGTAGAGAAACCACGGAATCAAAAGTATTCTCAAAAAACTGAGAGAATTTGGCAGATTAAAGATACGACCTTCCATATTCAATTTTTTATCTATTTTCCGCATCTCTTTATTTAAAAAAGACATACAAGGAAGAAAAATCATCAAAAGCAGTCGAGACTTTACCCAAAACTTACAAATTGTTCAATATTCCTATTTTTTTGAAACTTCCGTATAGTTGGGAAATGTTCTGGAAAGTTACCAAACATAACGCCCCCTTACTGAGTGGTGAACAATTCAGTGCATCTGTGGAAAGATAGAAAAAAGCCGGTAACTACCCTATCTCTACCATCTGATCATGAATTAATCAGGTTAAAAACTGGCGGTGAATTTTGGACATTTAGCATCTCTTAAAAAACTGACACTTTTTAAGCTTGCATAATGTTCACATTATCGTTAACATATAAAATGCGAACCATCAACTTTTTCACTACCGCGAATGGCAAAAAGCCAGTGGAGGAATTTTTAGAATCTCTTTCAACAAAAGAGGCAAAAAAGGTTTTTTGGGTACTCAAGTTGATTGAGGAATTATCATCTGTACCAACAGAGTAGTTCAAGAAATTGCAAAACACCGATGGGATATGGGAAGTTCGGGCGGCACATGGCAACAATGCGTTCCGGCTACTCGGCTTCTTTGACGCTGGAAATTTGGTGATTCTTACAAATGGGTTCGCAAAGAAAACACAGAAAACCCCACCAGAAGAAATCGAACTGGCTGAAAAACGAAAGAAAGAATATCTCAAGAGGCGAAAATATGAATGACTTACAACGCGCTATTGCAAAGCGGAAAAGCCGTGACCCTGAATTTGCCAAGACCTTCGATAAAGAATACGAAGAGTTCAAGATCGGAGTGTTGTTGAAAGAAGCGAGAAAAAACGCAGGGCTTACACAGGAAGCTCTGGCCAACAAGCTGAATACTAAGAAATCGGCAATCTCAAGAATTGAAAACCATTCTGAGGATATCAGGCTTTCTACGCTGCATCACTATGCTGAAGCACTGGGGAAAAAAATTCAAGTCTCTATCCTGTAGAAATATGCTAAGAAAGCCAATGACCGTTGCTTCGCGGCGGTCGGCCTCCGGCAGGGATATTTAGGGCAAGAATTTTTTAGGCTCTAAGAAAATCAGGGGTTTGCGGTCTTCCGGCAGCGGGAAACTCGACAAAAGAATACAGTTTGTCTAATAATCACCTATATGAAGCAATCGTTAGAAGATGGTCAATTCTTTCTGTGATCTTAGGAAGAACAATTTCTTGCACATGTTTTATTTGCTCTTCAAGAGGGGGATAGCCTAATCTTTCTTTATCATTCTTATAAATAGATCTGTATACCGAATACACTATCATAGCATATTTTACCCGGTTTGGATTTTTTTCAATTGCATTTGTTGGCATCCCTGAAAATCTTAGTTTTAACTCTTCTTTATAGTCTTGCCACGCCTGCTGATATTTTTTATTTTTTCCAACAAAAGGTTTAAAAACTTCTATAGCAACGGATTGGCGAACGAGTTCATTTTGAATAAAATTTAATCCCTTTCCAAATTCATAAGGGCAACCTTCATAATTTTCAAGTCGATCGCATTCTACACGAGCAGGAGCAAAAACAGAGCGGAGTTTGGCAAGGGCTGTGTTTCTTGCTTGCTTGTCACTCACGCTACGCGCTGAATAATAAGTGAAAAGTCCAGTTAGTACAATTCCCGTTATAGTTACAACGCCATTGACTATGTAAGAAGTCCAATCAGTGCGCATTTAAAAACACGTTTAAATTAGTGATAAGTATAAATATTTATTACTCTTAGGTTCCTGCGCACGAAACGGAAAAATAGGGCGTTAAGCCGCGTTATTCTGAGCACTCAGGCTATTCTTTTTCCCTTAAAGTACTTTAATAATTCACTTTCCGAATCCCCCCAACAGTCTCAGGATAAAATTTCAATATTTTTTTACCCCTTTACTGTAACAATATCCCTCCACCTTGTCGTATAGTATGGTGAAAGTCTTTCCTGATTCGGCTTCCAACCTTCAGAGTTTTCCGAAGCCAGCCTCACCGCGCCGCGCCCATAGCGTTCGTTGATGCCATCCATGACCAGCATCAGCTTCTTGTCTCGCTCGTTCGGGGCTGGCTGATCTTCAGGAAAGAGTGATAGTGTTCGTCCTGAAGATTGTACCGGCATGAGGTCACTCACGATTATCCCAGCTTTCTTGTAAGCATAACCACTTCTAAAGACTGACTCAAGGAGCAATTGAGCGGTCATCTGAAAAGCTATCGAATCCTGTGTCAGATAAGGTAGAAATGCCGTTTTTGTTCCCCATTATTGAGCTTCTTTGGCCTCAAATGGGCTTGTGCCGATGAACAGATGTGGCAACTTCAGAGAGGTCGCCAGATCCGCCGTGTAGAAGTCCAGCACAGGATTACGAGCTTCCACTGTGGTGAGTTTAGTTTATTGTGTCATATCAGCGCTTTGTTCAAGATAAGAAACTTCTTCATTCACTACCACAGCGCTAACGAATAAGCTTGTCGGGCGACGCATTGACAAATTGTGCCCAACTGCCCCCGCTATTACTGCTTTTACCACTTTTCCCTTTTTTCGCCGTTGGCTGAAATGGCTGCCGACTATCTCCACGAAGGAGATCACACAAAGCAATGCCAAGTGCATCGGTTACATCATAGGGGGTTGGCGGCTCGGCAAGGCGCAGCATTTTCGCTACCATAAATGCTACTTGCTCCTTGCTTGCCGCACCTTTGCCGGTTATTGCCGACTTCACTTCACGCGGCGCATATTCATGCAGTGAAAGAGCGCAATTCATCGCCAGTGCAATAACCGCGCCACGTACCTGCCCAAGCTTCAGGGCTGACTGCACATTTTTGCTGAGAAATGCGGTTTCAAGCGCCATGCGCTCCGGCTGAAACTCCGCAATCACCCGCTCAAGCTCCTGGTATATCTCGCCAATTCGTTCAGGATGCGTTTTGCGCGGCTGAAGCCGAATGACGCCACACACCAGCACTGAAAAACCTTGCGCATTGTGACGAATCACGCCATACCCTGTCCTCAAACTTCCGGGATCAATCCCGAGCACAACCATTCGCTACTCGTTTAAACTGTTCATGGCGCTTTCGCTCAACTCCATGTTGCTGTACACCGACTGCACATCATCATTATTTTCAAGCGCGTCAATCAGTTTAATCACTTTCTGTGCATCTTCAGCCTCAAGTTCAATATAGTTTTCAGGAACAAGATCAATTTTTGCATTCTCATAGGCTATTCCTGCGGTATCAAGCGCTTTTTTGGCAGCTTCAAGCTCCTTCATGTCGGTCGTAATATTGTAATAATCATCACTCTCATCATTCAAATCCTCAAGACCAGCATCCAGCAATATCTCCATAAGCTGCTCTTCGCTCACCAGCGATTTCAGGACATCGAGCGAACCTTTGCGCTGAAACATCCAGCTCACACTGCCGCTTTCGCCAAGCGAACCGTTATTGCGGCTCATAATGTGACGGAGATCAGCTACAGTCCGATTACGGTTATCCGTTGCCGTTTCAATAATTAAAGCAATACCAGCCGGACCATAACCTTCGTAGGTGATTTCATCCCATATCACACCCTCAAGCTCGCCTGTTCCCTTTTTGATTGCACGCTGAATGTTGTCCATTGGCATGGAGTTATCGCGCGCAGTATCGATAGCAAGCCGAAGACGCGGATTGCCAGCAGGATCGCCGCCACCCATTTTCGCTGCAATCGTAATCTCTTTCACTAATTTTGTAAAAAGACTGCCCCGTTTCTGATCAGTTGCTGCCTTTTTCCGTTTGATGGTTGCCCACTTGCTATGTCCTGACATAAGAAAAACTGCTGATTTGTTAATCCATCCAATAAAAGCCTGCTTATGATAATAGATTTATTTTCTTTAAATAAAATCGCCGACTATTCTTAGAAGTTAACAACAAGCAAAAACAATGACAAACTTGATGATCGCCTATCAGGGAGAACCTGGAGCGTATAGCGAAATCGCTGCCCTGCGCATTGGAGAACCACAACCATGCGAATCATTTGAGGAGATTTTCAGTGCCGTTGCGGAACATCGGGCTGACTATGCCGTTGTGCCCATCGAAAATTCACTTGGTGGCAGTATTCATCAAAACTACGATCTGCTGCTCCAGCATCCCGTCACGATTGTTGCTGAAACGTTTGTCAAGGTTGAGCACTGCCTGCTTGGCATACCCGGTTCCTCAATAGCGCAAGCAAAAAAAGCACTGTCACACCCACAGGCACTTGCCCAATGCCGTAATTTTTTTGCTGCACATAAAGGGATCATTGCAGAAGCAGCGTACGACACGGCTGGCAGCGCAAAAATGATTGCCGCCGAAAAAGATGCGACCAAACTTGCCATCGCTTCAAAACGAGCTGGTGAACTTTACGGGCTTGATATCCTGAGAAGTAACTTAGCCGATGAAGAGTGGAATATTACGCGCTTTTTCTGCATCACGCACGCAGCAAGCCCTGAGCCAATGCGGCTTGCTCAAACCGCAACGACGCTTGACACATCACAATACAAAACGTCGATCGCCTTTACACTGCCTAACGAGCAGGGTTCGCTCTTTAAAGCGCTGGCGACCTTTGCTATGCGAAATATCGATCTGACAAAAATTGAGTCGCGTCCGTTCAGAAAAAAAGCGTTTGAATATCTCTTTTATATCGACTGCATCGGGCATCAGGATGATCCCAATATCTACAATGCACTGAACCATTTACGGGAGTTTGCCACGATGGTGAACGTCCTGGGCAGTTATGGAGTGGTAAGCGCATGAACAACCAGCAGCTCAACTTCTTTCCAGCCGATACGCCGTCGAATGAAACCTCTGTACAGGCGGTGACTGCAGAAAACAAGGCGATGACTAAGCCTTCGCTTTTTCTCATTGACGGCATGGCGATGGTGTATCGCGCCTTTTTTGCATTGCAACGGGCAGGCATGACAAGCAGTGACGGAGTGCCAACCGGCGCTGTATATGGTTTTGTAACGGCATTGTTGAAAATTTTTGAGACGTACAAGCCACACTATCTTGCGGCAGTTTTCGACAGTAAAGAGAAAACCTTTCGCCATCACCTTTTCCCCGATTACAAAGCGAATCGCGCCGCGCCGCCTGAAGAGCTGATTGTGCAGCTTGACGTAGTTTTTGAGTTGCTGGATGCGTTCAATATTCCGCTCATCAAAACTCCAGGGTTTGAGGCGGACGATCTTATTGGTACAGCCGCACGAAAGTTTGAAAATGCGTGCCAAATCTACATTGTTACTCCCGACAAAGATCTTGCCCAACTTGTGCATGATGGCGTCAAAATGCTCAAACCCGGCAAGAACCAAGGCGAGCTGGAGCTCTTTGGAATTGATGAGGTGAAGGAGCAGTTTGGCGTTCCACCGGAATTGTTCACGCAGTTTTTAGCGCTGACGGGCGACACATCGGACAATATTCCGGGCGCAAAAGGCATTGGTCCAAAAACCGCATCGACTCTCTTGGGCAAATACCATTCGTTGCAAAATATCTACAATAATCTTGACCACATCGCCCCAAAAACGCGGCAAAGCCTTGAGGAATTTCAAACGCGCCTGGAGCTGATTACGCAATTGGTTACGATACGCACTGATGCACCGATTGACTGGACGCTGAACGATCTTGCGTGTGGTGTGCCGGATCGTACAAAACTGCTGCCGCTGCTGCAAAAGCTTGGCTTCAAGTCCATCGCAGCACGAATTCCAGTGATGTTCGAGTCATTTCTGCAGCATGCTGAAGGTGAGGAGCTGCATTTGAACGCAACGGCTGAAGTTGCCGTTGCAACAGCGCCAGCGCTTCGATCGCCGCAAAGTGGCGCTGAATACACGCTTGTTGATACTGCTGAAAAGCTGCACAATCTTCTCAATTCGCTTCAAGGTACAACGCGGATTGCTGTGGATACGGAAACCACAAGTCTTGACACCTTTGTGGCTGAACTTGCGGGAATCTCTCTTTCGGTTGAAGCAGGTAAAGCACATTTTATCTCGTTTGCGCAGAGTTCGCT
>CAIQSY010000103.1 GCA_903874585.1 uncultured Chlorobiaceae bacterium
ATGGCGCTTATATTCAACAGGTTAAAAAAACAGTGGTGGTGTATGGAAAAAAAGGGTTGTAACACACTGCATCCCCAGTCGATGTGCCCGGCATTCGGCGGGTTGAGGGTGCTGACGAGAATTGATGGCGTGCAGGTTTGCCTTGTTGCCGACCAGGGCTGCCTCTACGGGTTGACTTTTGTATCGCACTTTTATGCGGCGCGTAAGTCGATTGTTTCACCGGAGTTGATGAACGTACAGATTTCAGGCGGAACCATGATTGACGATGTGCGCCGCACGCTTGTTGAAATTGCCGCCGATCCTGCCGTGCGGTTTATTCCCGTTGTGAGCACCTGTGTGGCTGAAACTGCCGGTATTGCTGAGGAGCTGTTGCCTGACAAAATCGGTAATGCCGAGGTGCTTCTGGTGCGTCTGCCTGCGTTCCAGATCAGGACGCATCCTGAAGCGAAAGATGTTGCTGTGGCAACCTTACTGAGACGTTTTGCGACATTTGATGGAGAGAAAAAAGCCAAATCAGTGGCGCTTTTGGGTGAGATTTTTCCCGTTGATGCCATGACGATTGGCGCTATTCTCCAGAAAATTGGTGTGGAAGCGGTTATTGCTCTGCCCGGTACGGCGCTTGAAGATTACATGGAAGCTGGGCAAGTTGAGGCGTGCTGCGTGCTTCACCCTTTTTACGAACGTTCAGCAGCGCTGCTCGAAGAGCACGGCGTGAAGATTATTAACGGCAACCCGATTGGCGCGAATGCCACGGCGCAGTGGATTCGTCGTATTGGCGAAGCGCTGGATCTCGATACTGCAATGGTGCAGAGTGTGGCTGACGAGGAGGCGCAAAAGACGCGCGACATCCTCGCCCGTTTCAGCCATCTGCAAGGGAAAGTGATTGTCGCCGGTTATGAAGGCAACGAATTGCCCGTTGTGCGCCTTCTGCTCGAGGCTGGGCTTGAGGTGCCTTACGCTTCTACCTCGATTGCGCGGAATGCGCTCGGTGAGGAGGATCACAACGTGCTGACCATGCTTGGCACGGAAATACGCTATCGCAAATATCTTGAGGAGGATATGCAGGCGGTGATTGACTACGAACCTGACCTTGTAATTGGCACCACATCGCTCGACAGCTTTGCGAAAGAGCGTGGGATTCCTGCCATTTACTACACCAACAACATCTCAGCACGCCCACTCTTTTTTGCCGCAGGCACCGCCACAGTTCTCGGCATGATTGACGGGCTGCTTGGGCGCAAAGCGGTGTTTGGGAAGATGAAGGAGTATTTTACCTGAGCCACTCTTTATGTATTTCCTCCCGCCGATGGAGACGTAGCGAACATAAATTATTTATACCCTGTTTGTTTGGCAGGGTATTTTTTTAAAGAAAATTCATAAAGTTTTTTATAATTTTATGAAGTAAAAACAAAGGCTAAACAAGCAAAACGTAATAAATTCTGCATACTCAACACCAAAACCATTTTACCATCATGGCTACTACTCGTGTTTTTATTGACAGTCACGTCAAGGAGCTGAACCTTCTGATTGCGCAGTTTGCTCCCGATACTGAGTATTCGGTGCTTGATGCCAGCTTTGATGGTATCGCCCAGATTGTCGCTGCGCTTGCAGGGCGAAGCGGTTATGATTCCATCGAGATTATTTCGCATGGGTCGCCAGGTTTGGTAATGCTTGGCAGCACGTCGCTTTCGCTTGCTACCATGAATGATTATGCTGTGCAGCTTGCACAAATTGGCGCATCGCTCTCGTCAACGGGCGATATTTTGCTGTATGGCTGCAATGTTGGTGCTGGCGAAGATGGTCTTGCGTTTGTTGATGCGCTTGCGCAGCTTACGGGTGCGGATGTTGCGGCATCGGATGACTTGACGGGCAACGCGACACTTGGCGGCGATTGGGAATTGGAGGTGAGCGCGGGTTATGTTGAAACTACGGCGCTAAAGGTTGTGAAGTATGGTGGATCACTTGGATCAGATACGTTAACGGGAACAGAGGGGGATGATACGATATCAGGAGATGGAGGCAATGACCTGTTGAGTGGTCTTGATGGAGATGATCAGATTGATGGTGGTAGTGGTGACGATACCCTTTTGGGTGGCGCTGGCGCTGATACTCTGAGCGGAGGTGACGGTA